>JAAYLO010000008.1 GCA_012521855.1 Halanaerobiaceae bacterium | reverse complement strand
TCCAATAATTATCCTTTTCCTGCCTTTTATTTATTTTTTGTTATACTATAAGCCAAAATCCTTCTTAAAAACGGAAAATTACTCATATTTATTTTTTGTCCTCCTCTATTAGTATTTAATAGAGCAAATTATAATTTAATTTAATCATTGCTAAGAATCTTACCTAAAATAAAAAAAACAGCCCTTAAGGCTATCGTATAATTCGTATATTAATCAAAGGAGATGTCCAGGCTTTCTCTTTCCTTAACATACTCCTCAAAACTAATATTAGGTAATTTTCTCTTTTAAGAGCGCATATCAGTAATTATTTTTTCGATTTCATCTATAGTTTTGTTTTCCTTAATGTAATATTCATATAAAATATCAAGAGTAAATATATTATTTAATTCTCCACAGTCAATTAAGGGCCTTATATCTCGTAAGTTATTACAGGCTATATAGTTGTCCATTGTTTTCGCTATAGCAATTGCTGCAGATTCACCCTTACCTTTGTTTAGTTTGATAAGTCTATTGTATTCTTCAAAAGTTTTATCTCCTACTTTAATATCAATAACAGTAAATAACCCTTTCTGAATTGCATCTATTAAATCATTGTAAGCCCAACTATAATTACTATATGATTTTAAATAACTAAACTCATCCACTACTATCTGTGGAATATACATGCGGCTTTTATATAGCGTTTCCAGTATATCTATCCTGCGAATCCAGAGAAACGATGCCAGGCAATCATTATCGAAAACCAGTCTTAAATTAGTATCACAAATAAGAATATTTTTACTAGACACCCTGTTCATCTCCAAATAAGATATCTAAATATCCCCCTTCCAGGAGGTATTCATTATATTTGCCTTCAGATATCTTCATTTTTTTAAGGGCAATCTCAGCCAACTCTGCGTAATCAGAATAAATAATCCTGTCTCTATCCAGTTTTGTTGGTTGATATAATTCCAGTGAATAACCATGTTTCAGGGCTTCTGAACTTATATTATAATCCAATAGTTCTTCATATTTACTTTTCGTAATATGTTTATCCAGATTTAACCTTAAAACCAATGCACTATGACTAATCTTAAAATAGTTTTCCAGATACAGGCAGTCAGATATATCAACCTCATCTTTATTTTTTTGTGTTAACCTTTTTTTCAAATGATAATTTAAAGCTTCCCGCGGAATTAATAAATAAGAGGCAAAAGTATCAGCCTCTTTTTCAATTTCCTGATTCTGAACATCCAGATTCATACCATATTTTAAATGATAATATTCATGAGCAGCTGTAAAGTACTGCCTGCCCAGTGAGTTATTGGTATTGATAAAAATAGCCTGAGCATCCCCTTTTTTTATAAAAAACCCATATAAATTACTATCAAATGGCATCCGGATAATACTGACATCACCATTATATTTTAAAACTTCAAATATATTAATAGGCTCTGTATGGCTCAGGCCAAATTCTTTCCTTGTTTCTATGGCTCTTGTTTCAGCAAGAGCATGGTTTGCCATTATCATCTCACAGGCACCTCCATCTTTTCCTCCATCTTTTACAGGTGTTTTAATTCATATAGATTATTAACAAAATTTATAGCCCATTCAATCTTCTCCTGATCACTTTTGGATACATAATCTGAACGAAAGGCCATCTGCAATTCTGGTTCCTTAGTATCAATACCTAAAAAATAGTCAATACTCTTACCATATAAATTAGCCAGTTTTGTAAGCAAACTCAGGCTTATTTCCCGTGTTCCATTTTCATAATAAGAGATCTGTTCCCTCGTTTTACCAATAAAATCAGCAACCTTCTGCTGTTTATAACCCATAGCAAGCCTGGCTTCCCTTAATCTTTCACCAACTACCTTCATATCTATCATATTAATATCCTTCCTCCTTTTAATATGCCTTGTTACTCTTTTAGGTATTTTCTGTTTATATTGTAACACATTTGTTACATTTTCGCAACTTTTTTATCAAAAGTACACTGTTTTGGGCCAGGGATAATTCCTACTGGCCCAGGAAAAAGGATACCAGTGGCTATGGATAAAGCACTAGCAAAGGCGGAATGATTGGACAATTCATCAGCAATCAATTGGAATCCTAAGTTTCAGGAAAGCTATAACAATATTTTTATAAAATATAAAAAAACAGCCCTTACAGGCTGTTTTATCAATCATTACTATTTGGAGGCGGCATCCAGATTCGAACTGGAGAATAAAGGATTTGCAGTCCTCTGCCTTACCACTTGGCTATGCCGCCAGATTAATTCTTATTACCTTTAATGGCAATTAGTATTATAACATCATGATTTTCTGCTGTCAAGAGATAGTCAAAAGATTTTTATTGCCCTTTTAAAACCATAACACTGCAAAGCCAGTAAATATAAAACAAAGCCAGACAGAAAATTATTATTATCAATAATAAAAAAATTCCTGATCTTATCAGGAACTTAGTATAAGTTGGAGC
>JAAYLO010000075.1 GCA_012521855.1 Halanaerobiaceae bacterium | reverse complement strand
TAATATCATTATGACTTATTTAAGGCATTGAGTATCAGCTAACTAACAGAAGAAGTACTTTTTGTAATACTAACCTCAAGATTTTTGACATTTCCGTTAAATATGATATTTAGATAACAAATATTATTTTCTAAATCTATTTCATATGATATATCATCACCTGTCTGTAAAATAGAGTTTACATATCCCTTGCTGTTCATCCAGATACTCTTTTGACTATTGGGATTATTACTAAAAAATTTGATGATCTTGTCCTGTTTGAAATCACTGGTCTGGAATCTTAATATTCTTTCTATGTATGTTGTTACCATTGTCTTATAAATTGCGTCAAAACCATCTTCTGTAAGTGACATATTTCTGGCCTTGTAAACTGTTATTCTGTTTATAGTCTTACTGCCCAGTTGAGCATTTTCTGAAGAAAAAACAAAGCCGAAATTGTTTCTGTTTATACTGTTTTTAATCTTATTTGTAAATCCTGTTATTTCTTTAGCAAGTGTTGTCTGGAGTTTTAAAGCATTATCACCACTTTCAATATCAAAACGCACACCGGGGAATTTCTTGGAAACACGTTTGAAATTTTCATCAAGGTATTCAGGACACTGATATGCTGCCACAGTACCTGCAGCCACATATGCTGCATCAATATATACTCCTTTGAGCCACAATTTCAGTGTATTTTCTCTTTCTGGAGATAAATATACACCACCTTGTTCATTCCTCATCATCTTTTTATCAAGTACAACACCTGACTTATCCTCTGGTATAACTGTAAAATTGGGCAGACAGGGTATTGCAAATTCACTGTAGCTCTGTCTTTTTAAAACCTCTGTTTTTTCCAGGTATTTATCCATTCCTTTTGTCGCCATATCATTGAAGGTAGTCTGTTCATTGGCCTGGAAATTAAAGAAAATCTGTATTTTAAATTTTTCCGCAATTTCCAGAAAAGCGGTGAGTGATTCCATTGTATTACCTGGTATGAAGTCAGTTTTGTCTGTTCCCTTAAATCTTTCTCTCCTGGCTTCTACAGGTGTTACTGTATCCATCTCAACAGCAGGGAAAATGCCAAGCCAGATAGTATTTTCAAAACTGTTCTTTCCATTGATGGTATTAAGATATGTTTCAATTCTTGGTTTATTATTTGTTTTAACCATCATCGAAACCTTGCAATTACTAACCAATAGTTTCGGTCTCATACCATTAATATCTGTCTGGTACTGGTCAAAAAACATTTTAACACCCAATATTTTTTCAATTAATGGTTTTGCAGTTTGTACAAAACTATCTTTAGATTCTTTATAAAATTCGAGGTAACTATTGTAGTTTTCTATTTCTTTATCTACATCAATATTAACTTCAGTTGATGCTATAGGAGCAAAGGTTCTTACAACTAAGTCCCTTACATATGGAGTCGGGTTATCAGTAATTTCATCATAATCTTCTTTGAAAATATCAACTAAAGCAGCTCCTCTTTGTTCATCTATTGATACAGGCAGATTCTCCTGTTCTTCTTTTGATATTTCAATTATTTTTAGTTCTCCATCATCCCCCATTGTCAGCATACCTACCTGTACTTCTTCTGCTTCTGCCTCTTCCTGTGATTCTCCTAATAACAAACGTGTTTTTATATCCTCAATAGCCAGCGGCAGCATTCCTAATACGTTATTGTAATGAAGGCTGGCTTCTTCAAATTTAATATTCAGTTTATCAGCTAACTTTAACTTTTTAGGGTCTTCATCTTCCAGTTCTTCGTATTTATCATATAAGTAACTGATTTCCTTTCTTACCTGTTTGATATCTTCCATTACTTTTTTAGGAGAAATCATATCCAGAACATTTTCAAATTTAAAGTCTACATTTCTCCGCCCCTGGCTTTTCTTGGTGTCAATTAATGTAAACAGCATTTTCAAAAAATCATTATTCTGATCTAATCTTATTTCTGAAATGCTATTTGGGGGAACACCTTCTGGTCTTTGCAAAGTATATATAATTTTTTGGTTAGCCGCATTATAATAAGAATATATAGTAGGTTCAAATTTATCGAGAAATTCTTGAAAACTACCGACCAATAAGTGTTCATTTATCTCCTTAATTTTCTCATCATCAAGACTCTCTACCCCCTTTACATCTCCTATAAGAGTTATCAGATCCAGTTTTTCAGGATTAATCTCTTCAAGGAGAATTGTCCTGTTGGTTTGTGTTATTATTTCCATAAATCGCTCCACCTTCCTCG
>JAAYLO010000074.1 GCA_012521855.1 Halanaerobiaceae bacterium | reverse complement strand
TATTTATACAATCAGCTCGGGAGTAAAGTCTTTTAATGATTTTAAATTTAAGTTTTTAAACAGTGGAAAAGTACATATCACTATACTGGTTATTATTTTTCTTCTCCTGAAAGCCTGGGATTACCGCCTGTCCATGTATAATCTGTTATATTCTCCGCGGGGGATTTTTTTTGGAGCTGGATATACGGATATACATGCCAATTTATTGGGATTGAAGATACTATTTTTTGTTGTAATTGTACTGGCTATATTTGTGATGATTAATTTGTTCAGAAAGAGCTATAGCTATATTTTGTCCGGGCTTGCTGTCTGGTTATTGATTTCATTAATATTTACCAGCATATACCCTGGTTTAATACAAAAATATCGTGTAGAGCCAAATGAGATTGTCCTGGAGAGTGAATATATAAGTTATAATATTGAAATGACCCTTAAGGCATATGGCCTTGATAAAATAGTAGACAAGGAATTTGAAATAAAGAATGATTTAAACGGGGATATTTTAAAGGAATACAGTGGTACAATTGAAAATGTACGTCTCTGGGATACCAAACCATTATTATCTACTTATAATCAACTACAGGGGTTAAGGCCCTATTACAGCTTTGTCGATGTGGATGTTGACCGTTATCTCATAAATGGGAAATACCAGCAGGTAATGTTGTCTGCCAGGGAACTGGATCAAAGATTGTTGAATCCACAGGCCCAAAACTGGATCAACCAGAAGCTCAAATATACACATGGTTACGGTATTGTTATGAGTCCTGTAAATAAAGCTACCACTAATGGTTTACCTGAGTTTCTTTTAAAAGATATTCCTACAAAGAATTTTACAGATGTTTACCTGGAAAACAGTTCTATTTATTACGGTGAGAGAACCAATGAGGATTATGTGTTAGTTAACAATCGCTCAGGTGAATTCCATTATCCCCTGGGCTCTGAAAATGAATATACAGATTACGATGGCAAAGGAGGGGTACAGCTCAGTAATTTCTTACGGAATGCTCTTTATGCTGTTCATTTTGGTAATCTGAAGATTTTATTGTCTAATGATATAAAAAATGAAAGCAGGATCATGTATTACCGGAATATCAGCCAGAGGGTAAGGAAAGTCGCTCCGTATTTGCGATATGATAATGATCCATATCTGGTAATATTTGAAGGGCGTTTATTCTGGATTCAGGATGCCTATACTACTACTGATAGATTTCCATATTCAAAACCTACTGCAAATCTGGGAAATTATATTAGAAATTCCATCAAGGTTGTTATTGATGCTTATAATGGGACGATGGATTTTTATGTAATTGATAAAAATGATCCCCTGGCACAAACATATATGAAGATTTTCCCTGATGTCTTTAAAGATGGTGATTTGATTCCTCATGAACTCAGCGAACATTTCAGGTATCCTGAAGATTTATTTAAAATACAGGCAGAATTATATACAACCTATCACATGAAGGATCCTGTTGTTTTCTATAATAGAGAAGACCAGTGGAATATCCCTCAGGAAAATTATGGCGGCAGTATTGTTCAGATGGAGCCTTATTATGTAAATATGGTTTTACCAGGTTATGATGAAACAGAATTTGTTTTAATGCTTCCTTTTACTCCTGCCAATAAAAATAATATGATCTCCTGGATAGCAGGAAGATCTGATGATGAACATTATGGGGAATTAATTGTCTACAACTTCCCCAAAGACCAGCTGGTTTATGGACCAATGCAGATTGAATCCAGAATAGAGCAGAATGCCGAGATTTCACAGTTATTAACACTCTGGGGCCAGAGGGGTTCCAGGGTTATCAGGGGAGATCTCCTTGTCCTTCCCATTGGGAATTCAATCCTGTATATTGAGCCTGTTTATTTACAGGCTGAGACCAGTGAATTACCGGAACTTAAGAGGGTAGTTGTAGCTTATCAGGATAAGATAGTTATGGAAGAAAATCTTGAAGAAGCACTCAGGATTCTCATAAATGGAGAAGGAGTAAAAATCAGGCCAGAGTCCTCTGAAGAGGAAATAGAAACAGATGACAAAATTGATATGAATAATAAACAGGATTTTCAGGAATTGCTTTCACGGGCCCTGGAAAAATATCTAAGTGCCCAGGAAAATATAAAAGCCGGTAATTGGGCTGGTTTTGGAGAAGATTTAAATGAATTAGGTGATATTTTAACTAAATTAAATGAAATGGAATAATAAATGAATAAAATAAGGATGGTAATATATGGAGAATATAAACTGCTTTAAACATCTAAAGACAGATAATGATATGGAACTTTATATCTGTAAAACTAAAAAATTTAAGACAAATTTACTGCAGATTTTTATCCTGAATAAATTGGATAGAGAAACTGTAAGCAAAAATGCACTGGTTCCCTTTATTTTGTACCGGGGAAGTGAAAAATATCCTGACAGCAAGAGTTTCAAAATCCAGCTGGATTATCTATATGGAGCAGAACTCAATGTGTCTGTCTGGAAAAGGGGAGAATTGCAAATTATTAATTTTTCTCTGGAAATTGTCAATGAAAAATATCTGCCCACAGATGAAAAATTAAATAAAAAAGCTATCTTATTATTAAAGGAATTGGTATTATCACCCCGTTTTACTGAGGAGTATTTCCAGCAGGAAAGGGATTTCATAATAAAAGAAATCAAATCGATTAAAAATGACAAATATACATATTCCCTGTTAAGGTGTTACCAGGAAATGTGCCGGAATGAGCCTTTTGGCCTGCACAAACTGGGCCATGTTGAAGATCATGAAAGGTTAAACAGGGAAGATGTTTATGAACAGTATCAGCGGGTCTTGACGGAGAGCAGGATTTTGTTTTTTGTGATTGGTGATATAGATGAAGATGCGCTTTATGACGGAATTAATAATTCCTTTGATTTTAAGCATAAACAGGACAGGAATATCAATCAAACCTATGTGAAGAGCAATGTAGCAGAGATTAAAGAAATTGAAGAGAAAATGAATGTTAATCAGGGGAAGCTTGTTATGGGTTTCAGGACCGGAATAACCAGAAACAGCCATTTATATTATCCTCTTTTGATGTATAACGGTATTCTGGGTTCCTTTCCTCATTCCAAATTGTTTCAGAGTGTAAGGGAGAAGGAGAGCCTTGCTTATTATGTAAGTTCAAATATAGAGACCACTAAAGGATTATTGATAATTACTTCAGGTATAGCTGTTGAAAACTATGAAAAGACCAGGAAATTGATAATGGAACAGGTGGAAAAGATGAAAAATGGAGATATCAGTGATGATGAATTTAACTGGACCAGGGCCTCTCTGATCAGTACTTTTAAGACAATGGCTGATAGCAACAGAGGTCTTTCCAGCCACTATTTACTGGGATTGATAAATGATCAGCCTGAGCCAGTGCCGGAATCTATTGACAGGTTAAATGCCGTGAAAAAAGAAGATCTTGTTGAGGTGGCAAATAGAATTTCACTTGATACTATCTATTTTTTAAACAAGAAGGGGTAAAACATATGGTGAAAATATATAATGAAATAATAAAAGAAAGCATTTTTAAAGAAAAATTAGATAATGGCCTGACTGTATTGATGATGCCCAGAGCTGGCTACAACAAAAATTATGGGATATTTGCTGCCAATTGCGGCTCTATTGATAATAAATTTTATCATCCTGAAACAAATGAACCTGTAGAGGTCCCGGATGGAATAGCCCATTTCCTTGAGCATAAGTTGTTTGAAAGCCAGAAAGAAGATGTTTTTTCTGCTTTTGCCAGCCTGGGTGCTTCTGCCAATGCCTTTACAAATTATAATATGACGGCATATCTTTTTCATACCAGTGATAATTTTCTTGAATCACTGGAGACTCTGATTGATTTTGTACAGGATCCTTATTTTACTGATGAAAATGTAGAAAAAGAAAAAGGGATAATCGCCCAGGAGATTAAAATGTATGATGATGATCCCGATTATCAGGTCTATAAAAATATGATAACAGGCCTGTACCATCAATTCCCGATAAGAATAGATATAGCCGGAACAGTTGATAGTATTTATAAGATAAAGAAAGAAGATTTAAACCTTTGTTATAATACATTTTATAATCCAGGAAATATGCTTTTGTTCCTGACAGGGAACTTTGATCCTGATAAGGTTATTGAAATCATTAAAGAAAAACAAATAAAAAAAGATCTGGCCAATTATCCTGAGATAAAGAGGATATATCCAGATGAACCTGCCTATGTAAATCAAAAAATTATAACAAAGAAAATGGATGTTTCCCAGCCATTATTCAGGCTCGGCATAAAAGAGACACTGATACCTGACAGCCCGGCAGAATTGGTAAAACAGGAGATCGGGACTTTAATGCTTCTTGATCTTTTGATCGGGAAAAGTACGGGTTTGTATCAGGATTTGTATACAGAGGGTTTACTTGATGATTATTATGTTAATTACTATGTTTTAGAAAAAGAATATGGTTATGCAGTGATAGGCGGCAGGACCAGAGATCCAGATCTTCTTTTTGAAAGGATTAGAAATGGACTTAGAAAAGGTATCAAAGAAATAAAAACAGAGGATTTTGATAGAATTTATAGAAAGACACTTGGTGAATTTATCGAAAACTTTAATTCCTTTGAGACTGTGGCTACTGAATTCATTTCTTATTATTTTAAAGGGATAAATTTCTTTGAAATCATGGATATTATTAAAGAGATTGACCTGGAATATTTATACGGGCGTTTTGAGGAGTTTTTCAGGGAAGATCGTTTTGTACGTTCCATCATAAACGGTGACTGAAAGCAGATCTTTCTTTCTTATAGACTTGTAATTTTATTATATAACTAATATAATTATATTGAGTATATTTTTATTGTTTAAAGTAATAAAAATTTCATCCAAACTATTTGTTGTAAATATATATACAGGGGGGTGGTTCCAGAGTAGATAGAAGGGATTAGGGGAAAAACGATTTTGTTTTTGTAGTGCTGGCTGTAATTCGACTTAAAGTTAAGGAGGGAGTATTTGATAAATGAAGAGGGAACGTTGGGGTAACAGGACTGCATTTATACTTGCTGCAATCGGATCAGCAGCAGGGCTTGGGAATGCCATTCGTTTTCCGTATATAGCTTATTCAAACGGGGGAGGAGCATTTTTAATTCCCTATTTTGTTGCCATACTTACTGCCGGTCTGCCGTTATTGGTTATGGAATTTTCAGTGGGCCAGAAATATCAGGGTGGAGCACCTGTTGCCCTTGGCAGAGTGAAGAAAGGCTTTCAATATTTTGGCTGGTGGCAGGTCGTGGTTGCATTTATTATTGTAACTTATTATGTAACTATTATGGGCTGGTTCTGGGATTATCTGTATGCTTCTTTTACAGTAGCCTGGGGAAATGATTCCTGGGGTTATTTTGCCAATAATGTTTTACAGTTATCTGACAGTCCTGGAAATCTTGGCGGTTTCAGTATTCCTGTACTGATTGGACTTGCCTTAACCTGGATTTCCATCTATTTCATATTAAGGAAGGGCACCAAAAGTGTTGGAAAGGTTATTGGATTTACAGTAGGAGCACCTTTTGTCTTATTATTCATTTTGATTTTAAGGGCAGTTACCCTGCCTGGAGCCATGGAAGGCCTGAATTATTTCCTGAAGCCTGATTTTTCTGCTTTACTGGGTATCAAAGTCTGGATTGAGGCCTATACACAGGTCTTTTACTCCTTGAGTGTTGCAATGGCTATAATGTATGCCTATGCCAGTTATATGCCTGAAGATTCTGATATAACCAATAATGCCCTGATAATTGTCTTTGCAGATACCTGTGTAAGCTTCATGTCCGGTCTTGCTATTTTCGGCACATTGGGTTATATGGCACAGGATGCAGGTGTTCCAATTGCTGATGTGGCCAGGGGAGGCCTGGGTCTTGCCTTTGAGGTATTTCCAAATGCAATCAATATGCTGCCCGGCGGTACATTTGTTGTAGCATTATTTGGCATAGTCTTTTTCCTGACCATGTTAACACTTGGAATAGATTCAGCATTTTCTCTTGTGGAAGCTACAATTGCCGGTGTAGCAGACAAATGGGGTAAAGACAAATACAGAACAACTGTAGGGGTTATTCTTGCAGCTGCTCTTATTAGCTTATTGTACGCGACAAAAGCAGGGCTTTACTGGGTAGATCTGGTTGACCATTATATTAACAGCTATGCTCTCATTATGGCAGGTATTATGGAAACTATAGCAATTGGTTATTTCTACCGTACGGAGTCCATCCGGGAATACTTCAATTCTGTTTCTGAAATTAAATTCGGTAAATGGTGGACATTTATGATTAAGATTCTCCCCATTATATTATTTGTTTTACTGGTACGCTATTTTGTGGAAGATATCAAGGTGCCTTATGAAGGTTATGCTGCCATTTATCAATGGCTTGGAGGATGGGGCTTAATCATTGTAGTTGGCGTATTGGCACTGGTACTTACAAAAATTAAGTCCAGATATAATGCTCTTGATGCTGATAAGGCCAGTTGATTTATGAGGAGGGAGATATATGGAATTTTCAGCTATAGTTATGCTGATCTTTGCCTGTGTTGTTATACTGGGAGGTCTATTTATTACTATAAATAAAGCGAAGAAATCAGAAGAGGAGAAAATAAACTCCGGAGAAGAAAAAGATAGAGAAGAAGACAAAGAAATTACTGAAGAAAAAGTTGAAGAAGAAGACAAAGAAATTACTGAAGAAAAAGTTGAAGAAGAGAATAAAAGCGAAGAAGAAAATTAATTAACATGATGAGCCCGGGAAAATAACCTGGGCTCATTAATAAATATTTTATTCCCGGGAGATATTATTTTATTATGACAGGTATAGATATAGCTGATTTGACAAAAAAAATAAAGAAAAAGGCCGTTGAGATAGGATTTGATCTGGTTGGAGTCTGTTCTGCAGATACCTTTGAGAGAGCTAAATCTGTATTGAAGAAGAGAAAATTATCAGAATTTATCAATCCTGATCTGGAACTTTTGACAGATCCCCGGAAACACCTGGCTTCTGCAAAATCGATTATCTCACTTGGATTATCCTATGCAGCAGAAATGGAGTCAACAAATGAGGAGGAACAGGATATAGCGCTTTATGCCAGGGGAATGGATTATCATTACATAATGAAAGAAATGATGAATAGTTTAATAGATTTTTTGAAAGAGCAAAAAAAAGACCTGGAATATATTTCGTATTCTGACACGGGTACAATACTGGATAGAGAAATAGCCTGCCGGGCCGGTTTAGGCTGGATTGGAAAAAGCAATAATTTGATAAATGACTATTACGGTTCTTATCTGATATTGGGTGAAATATTAACAAATACGGATCTGGTCTTTGATAATCCTGTTGAAGACAGGTGTGGTGACTGTAGCTTGTGTATTGAAAATTGTCCTGCAGAGGCATTGAAGGAATACAATTTACAGGTCGATAGGTGCAGGAGTTATCTTACCCAGAAAAAAGGAATACTTTCTGAAGAAGAAAGAAATATTATAGGCAAACAGCTCTGGGGATGTGACAGATGTCTTGAGGTCTGTCCATATAATAAAGGTATCCCCGTTAATCTCCATAAAGAGTTTTTACCGCGATTAAAGGGAGATTATAAACAGATACTGGTATTTACAAAAGAAAACTTTCCGGAGGAATGGAAGAAATCTGCCTTATCCTGGCGGGGGTTGAACCTGTTAAAAAGAAATACTATCATAAATATTGTTAATACGGAAAAAACTGATTATATAACATTATTAAAAAAGGAATTAAAAAATCCTTCTCCTATAATTAGAGCATATTCTGCCTGGGCTCTTGTAAAACTCGGTGCTGATGACATAGAAAACTGCTTGAGGAAACATTATTACAGGGAAAAAGATCAAGCGGCTAAAAAAGAAATTAGAAGATTATTTTTACTCAAAGGATGGAGTGATCAGGTTGATTAAAATAACTTTAGAGAACAAAGAATATGAGTTTCCAGAAGGCATAACTATAATGGAGATATTGGATCACATTGGTTCCTGTGATAAAAGAATTACAGTAGGAGCCATAGTAAACAACCGGTTAGCTGACCTTACGCAGCAATTAGATCAGGATGCAGAGGTCAGGCTTCTTACAATAAATGATGAAATCGGGAATCGTATTTACCGCAGGAGTTTATTTATGCTAATGCAAAAAGCAGTTTATGATATTTTCCCTGATTCCACATTGTTAATTGAACATTCACTAAGCAATGGTATGTATTGTGAAATATATAAAGATACGCCCCTTGTTCAGAAAGACCTGGAGAAAATAAAAGAACGTATGAATGAATATGTGAAGATGGATTTGCCTATTAAAAAATTTTTTATGGATAAAGAAACATTAAAGGAATACTATCTGAATAGAGGTTTTACTGATAAAGCTGATATTTTAAATTATATAGAGGGGGAAAAGGTGCCTGTATATGAACTGGATGGCAGCTACGATTATTTTTACTATAATATGGTGCCCCGTACAGGTATTCTGGATAGATTTGATTTTCATATGCATTATCCGGGCTTCATTTTATTGTTTCCTCAAAGAGGGGAACCATATAAAGTCCCACAGTTTATAGTACAAAACAAGCTGGCCAATGTATTTTATGAATATGAGAAATGGGGAGAAATAATAGGTGTTTCCAATCTCAGTGAACTTAATAATATTATAGAAAGAGGCAAATACCATGAACTGGTGAGGATAGCTGAATCTTTTCATGAAAAAAAGATTGCCAGGATAGCAGATGCGATAACAGAAGAACATGAGAAAAAAAGGATTATTTTAATTTCTGGCCCGTCATCATCAGGAAAGACTACCTTTGCTCAAAGATTAATAATTCAACTCAGAATAAACGGGATAAAGCCTGTTTCAATATCAACAGATGACTATTTTGTGGATAGGGAAAAAACACCCAGGGATGAAAATGGAAATTATGATTTTGAAGCACTTCAGGCTATTGACCTGGAGTTATTCAATGAACAGCTCCTGGAACTTTTACAGGGAAAAAGGGTTGAAATTCCTTTTTTCAATTTTCATACAGGGCAAAGAGAATATAAGGGAAATTATATTCAGGTCGATGAAGAGCACCCTATTATCATTGAAGGAATCCACAGCCTGAATGACCGCTTAACAGAATTCATCCCTGATAACAATAAATATAAAATATATATAAGTGCCCTGACCCAGATTAATATTGACCGTCATAATAGAATTCCGACAACAGATATAAGGTTGATCAGGAGATTGGTCAGGGATAGCTTTTTCCGGAACCGTCCTGCTTCAAAGACCCTGGATTTCTGGCCTTCAGTCAGAAAAGGTGAAGAGAAGAATGTCTTTCCTTATCAGGAAAATGCAGATATTATGTTCAGTTCAGCACTGATATATGAACTGGCTGTTCTGAAAAAATATGCTGAACCACTATTGAGAGAGATAAAAGAAAATGAAAAATGTTATTATCAGGCACAGAGGTTATTGGAACTCTTTTACTGTTTCCTTCCAATGGGAGAAGAAGATATTCCAAGGACGTCTATTTTAAAAGAATTTATAGGAGGAAGTGCCTTTTTCTGATTTCTAACCAGGTATACTCTGTGAATAAAAATTAAAAATTTCCTTTCTTATATCAGACCAGTCATTTACTCTGATAATATTCGTATTTTCCTTAAAACCCTGGTTATGATATTTATTCATCAGTAGGACAGTAATATTCTCTCTGCTTAATTTTAAAGCATTTTCAGCATTATCTTCAATAAAAAGTTCAATGCCTTTCTTGACAGCCAGAGGTGTCTTATTATCCTCATGGTAAAGAGCAGTATATTTTATGCCGTATTTTTTTAGCCAGTCTGCTGTAAGTTGTCTGTGCTCTGGTTCTCTGGCTGTTATCAGGTGAATCTGAAATCCTTTAGTATTCAGATAATTGAGTGTATCTTTAGCACCTTCATATATTTTAGCCTGACTATAAATTTTTGTACGGTATTTCAATAAAAATGATGTTATTATCTCCCGGGAAAGACCATAAGCTTCATCAAAATAATATGATTCTTTAATTCTTTTTATATTATATCCAAGAAATTCACAGAGAGCATTATGCCAGACATTATTATTTGGATGAGTTTCATCAGTTATAACACCATCTATATC
>JAAYLO010000073.1 GCA_012521855.1 Halanaerobiaceae bacterium | reverse complement strand
TTAATCCTGTAGACTGGTATCCCTGGGGTGAAGAGGCTTTTAACTGGGCTGCTGAACTGGATAAGCCGGTATTCTTAAGTATTGGTTATAGCAGCTGTCATTGGTGTCACGTTATGGCAGAAGAATCATTTGAAGATCTTTCAGTAGCTGAATTAATAAATGATGTTTTTGTCGCAGTAAAAGTAGACAGGGAAGAAAGACCGGATATAGACAATCTATATATGACAGTATGTCAGCTGATGACAAGACAGGGAGGATGGCCTCTTACTATCATCATGACACCAGATAAAAAACCATTCTTTGCAGCCACATATATCCCAAAAAGAAACCGTTATGGGAGAATTGGTTTGCTGGAGCTGATACCTCTTATAAAAGAACTCTGGCAAAATAAACGGGAAGAACTGATGAAAAATGCTGAAAAAGCTATTGAGATATTGAAATATGAGGAACATCATGAATCTCTCCCGAAGGAAAAAGTCCAGATAAATACAGACATTATTACTGATGCAGTTATGGAACTTAATATGATTTATGACGATATTTACGGAGGTTTTGGAACTGCCCCAAAATTCCCCATTCCGCATCAGGGGATCTTTTTATTAAATTATTATAATAAAAGCGGAGACAAAAAAGCTCTTGAGATGGTTGAGAAAACCCTCATTCAAATGAGGGCCGGCGGCATATATGACCATCTAGGTTCTGGTTTTCACCGTTACTCCACAGATAGAAGCTGGTCGCTGCCTCATTTTGAAAAAATGTTATATGATCAGGCATTACTTCTTTATTTATTTACAACTGCCTATCAAATTACAAAAAAAGATCTATACAAATCAACCATAGTTGAACTTGTAAGATACTTGAAAAGAGAGTTGTCTTCTGATAAAGGAGCTTTTTATTCTGCAGAAGATGCAGACAGTGAGGGAGAAGAGGGGAAATTTTATCTCTGGGAGATTGAGGAGATTAAAAATATCCTTAAGGATGATGCTGATATAATAATAGATCTTTACAACGTAAATTAAAAAGGGAATTATTATGATGAAAGGACCGGAGAGAAAACGGGAAAAAATATCTTGTATTTGAATCAAAATAATCTGCCAGAAAAACTGGAAAAAGAAAAAGAATTATATTTTCTTAGAAACTCCCTCTATCAGGCAAGGGAAAAAAGGATTCATCCTGGAAAGGATGATAAAATCCTCACAGACTGGAATGGATTACATATAGCTGCTTTAGCAAAGCTTTCCTTTGTACTCGGGGAAATAGATTATCTGGAGAAGGCTGAAAGAACAGCAGGATTTATATTGAAATACCTGAAAAGGGATGAGTTTTTGCTACACCGTTATTGCAAAGGGGAAGCGGCAATAGAGGGATTACTGGATGATTATGCTTTTTTTATCTGGGGACTAATTGAATTATACCAGGCTTCCTTCAAGCTGGAATATCTTGAAGAAGCCCTTGCTCTGAATGATATACTATTGAAATACTTCTGGGATGAAGAGAAGGGCGGCTTTTTTTATACTTCTAGCAAAGATAAAGAGTCTATCATGAGTAGAAAAGAAAAATATGATGGAGCCTTACCATCAGGAAATTCAATTATGCACTGGAATCTAATCTGCTTTTCACATCTTACAGGAGATCATAAACTGGAAGAAAAAGCAGATATACTGGTACAGGCTTTTTACAACAAAGTAAAAAAAGCTCCTTCAGCCTATACACAATTTTTAACTGGATTACAGGGGATTCTTTATCCATACTATGATCTTATCATTATTGGTAATAAAGATGATGAAATAGTTATAGAGATACTGGATTTTATTCGAAACAATTATATAAGCAACCTTTCAATTCTCCTGATTCCACCGGACATAAACTCAAAGGATTATATGAAAACCGCCTGTCTTATAAAACATGTAAATAATTATAAAATGATAGAAAACAAGGTAACGATTTATCTCTGTGAAAATTCCAGCTGTAATTTACCAATTACAGAAGCTCCTGTGCTATTTAGTATCCTCAAAAAGAAAGTGCACTAAAGAAAGCATACTAAAGGAAAAAAGCATATTGAAGGAGAGCAGTATTCTTTAAAAACTGATAAGTAACGCGCCCTCAGCAGCATATGTTGCAATAGTAGGACCCATATTTGTTATTATAATATCTTTAAATGGATATATTTCTTTTGCTTTTTCTTTAAAGTATTCAGCTTTCTCAAGACAATTATAATGGGCAATTCCCAGTATCTTATCTTCTAAATTCCTGCCATTCTGTCCTATAATATCTAATAGTCTATTAAAGGCTTTCTTGGCACCCCGGACTTTATCATATAATGCAATTTCTCCATGCTCAGTTTTTTTCAAAATAAGTTTTATATTCAGAGTAGAGGCTATTTTGCCAAGAACTTTATTTATCCGGCCACTATTGATCAGGTTATCCATTTTTTCAAGTACAAAAAAGCTATTAGTTTCCTGTATATATTTATTCAGAGATACAATAATCTCTCCCCGGGTCAGCTTACTATCAATTAATTCCTTCAGTTTAAGGAGTATCAGTCCTTGACCGATTGAGGCATTGAGAGAATCAAAGACATGAATAAATTTTCCGGTTTTTTCAGAAATCCTTTCAATAAATTGTTTTCTGGACAAACAGGCATTATTGTAACTGCTGCTTAAAGCAGAAGATATAGTCATGATAAATATATTTTTATCACTTTCACTTATTTTTTCTATATAATCATATGGAGAAGGAGCGGCAGAACCAGGAAAAGACCTGGCGTTTTCCAGTAAGCTATAAAACTTTTGCTTTTTTAAATCTATAGTGTCCTTATAAAACTTACCATCAACATTTAAAGACATAGGAATAATATCAAAAGCCTTAATTTTTTTTTCAGGGAGATCACAGCCGCTGTCAGTCAGAATTTTATATTTCATCATACCAGAACCTTTCAAATTATTTTTTTTGAATTATATTTAATTTACGGAGAAGCTTATATC
>JAAYLO010000072.1 GCA_012521855.1 Halanaerobiaceae bacterium | reverse complement strand
TCCTACACTGGAAGGTAAAGTTAAGTTCACCATTCCTGAGGGAACCCAGCCAGGGAGTACTTTCAGGTTAAAGAATAAAGGGATTACCCGTTTAAATGGATACGGCAGGGGTGATGAATATATCAAGGTAAAAGTTGTCATACCAAAATCACTCAATCAGAAACAGAAGGAATTGTTGTTGAAATTTGCAGAAGTAAGCAGTGATGAAATAAACCCGGAACAAAAAAGCTGGCTGAAAAAAGTACGGGATGCGTTGGGAGTATAAGATGAACTGGAAAGAGGTAATTGTAGAGATAAATAATCAGGCAGTTGAGGCAGTAAGCAGTATAATGAACGAGCTGGGAAGTAACGGGGTCCTTTTAAATGAGCAGGATAAGAGGAGCAGAATATCTGCTTATTACCCTGATGACAATAAGTTCTTTCAACTGATAACAGAACTAAAAGAAAGGGTAAATGCTCTGGCTGGTTTTGATCTGGATACCGGTAATATATTGATAGAAGTTAAAGATCTGGAAAATGAAGACTGGGCCAGCAGCTGGCAGGAGCACTTTAAGCCGCTCAAAATAGGCAGGAAATTCCTTGTCTGTCCTGCCTGGGAAACCATTGAAGAACCAGGGCGGATTATAATAAGGATCGATCCGGGAATGGCTTTCGGGGTTGGCAGCCATGAGTCAACGAGGCTCTGCCTGGAGTTTCTGGAAGAATACATTGATCCTGATGACAGCCCTGAAACAATGCTTGATATCGGAACAGGAACCGGTATCCTGGCTATTGCTGCAGCCTTACTGGGTGTTGATAAAATTAGTGCTATAGATATTGACCCTTATGCCGTCGAGGCCTCAAAGAATAATATCAGGCTCAATTCTGTGGAAGACAAAATAAAGGTAATAAAGGGGGATATGACAAAGGATTTAAGCGGCAAATTTTCTATAATTACAGCTAATTTGCTGCCTGATCTGATTATAAAATTACTCCCTGCTGTTCCATCTTTGATGTCTGATCACACATATTTTATCATATCAGGGATTATTATAGATAAACGTGATATCATAATAAATAAGCTCAAAGATTTCAATCTAAAGCCAATAGATGAAAAAATACTGAATGACTGGGTTGGTCTATTAGCAGTCCGGGAGTGAAGAGATAGATGCATAGGTTTTTTGTAACTGAAGAAGCCTTTGAGGGTGAGGTGGTTAAGATCACGGGGAGTGATTTTAACCACGTTTCCAATTCATTGAGGCTGAAGGCCGGGGATGAGTTCATAGTGAGCAGGGGAGATGGACTGGATTATACAGTTGAGATCAGGGAATTTGCTGAAGATACGGTTTATGCTGTCATAAAGGATATTAAAGAAAACAGGAGTGAGCCGACTATAAATATAAGCCTGGCCCAGGCCATACCCAAAAAAGGCAATATGGAGCTGGTTGTCCAGAAGTCTACAGAGATAGGTGTTTGTAAGATTATTCCCATTATTACAGAACGGACAATAGTCAAAATTGATGAAAAAAAGCAGGAAAAGAAAATAGGCAGATGGCAGAAGATAGCAGCGGAAGCAGCGAAACAATCCCGGAGGGGAAAAATACCTTCAATTGAAAAGGTATGCAGCCTGAGGGAGTTGTATTCTACGTTTTCCGCCTATGATCTTGTTCTGATTCCATGGGAGGAAGAGGAAAGGAAAGGCATCAGATCTGTCTGGCAGGAGCTAAAAAAGAGGCCGCAGGATCTCATGATTATTATCGGGCCTGAGGGCGGTTTTTCAGCTGCTGAAATTGAAACAGCTAAACAGTACGGCGGAATACCGGTTACTCTCGGGCCCCGTATTTTACGTACAGAGACGGCAGGCTTCGTGGCTCTGGCTGCTATCCTGTATCAAGCAGGTGAATTAGGAGGTTAGCCCATGAAAACAGTTGCTTTTCATACCCTCGGCTGCAAAGTAAACCATTATGAATCAGAAGCAATGATGGATTTATTTAAAAGCAGGGGTTATGATATTGTAAGTTTTAATGAAATTGCAGATGTGTATGTAGTAAATTCCTGTACTGTAACAAAGGAAGCTGCCCGGAAATCAAGACAGCTTGCCAGGAAAGCAAGGAGAAGAAATCCGGATGCAATAGTGGCTTTAGTCGGTTGTTATCCACAGGTTTCCTATGATGAAGTAAAGAGGATTGAAGGGATAGATTTATTTGTCGGGATCAATAATCGCGGTGATATTGTTGATTTTATTGAAACTTATACCAGAAATGGGAAGATTGATTACAGGATTCCGGGAAGAGATGAATTAAGTATTTATGAAGATCTCAGTATTGAAAGCCTGAAGGAAACTACCAGGGCTTATGTCAAGATTGAAGAGGGCTGTAACCAGTTCTGTTCTTATTGTATTATTCCATTTGCCAGAGGGCCGGTCCGCAGCCGGAAAGAAGAATCGGTAATTAGGGAGGTTAAGCATCTTGTTGAAAGCGGAGTTAAGGAAATAATCCTGACGGGTACCCATCTGGGGGCATACGGGCTTGACTGGGGAAAGAAAAACAGCCTGGAAAAATTAATTCTCGAATTGGTGAAGATTGACGGCCTGAAGCATATCCGCCTGAGTTCCATTGAGGTAACCGAGCTGTCTGATGAATTAGTTGATATTATTGAAAGTGAGGAGAAGCTGTGTCCGCATCTGCATCTTCCCTTACAGAGCGGCAGTGACAGGATATTGCGATTAATGAAAAGACCATATACAACAATGGAGTTCAGGGAGATTGTTGAGGAGGTCAGAACAAAGATTGATGATATTGCCATTACAACTGATCTTATTGTGGGTTTCCCCGGTGAAGAGGAAGAGTGTTTTCTGGAGAGCTACAATTTTGTTAAAGAGATGGCCTTTAGCCGCCTTCATGTTTTTCCTTATTCCAGGCTCAAGGGCACCCCTGCAGCCAGGATGAAACAGATTCCAGCTTTCAAAAAAAGATATTATAGTAAAAAAATGCTGGAACTGAATAAAGAGCTGATGCTGGAATACCAGAAAAAGTTCCTGGGAAAGGTCAGGGAACTGATTGTTGAAGATGAGAGGGAAAAGGCATCAAATTTACTGGTTGGAATGACTGATAATTACATCAGGGTTTTGATTGATGATGATGATAAATATATGGGGAAATTAGTCCATGTAAAGCTTCTTAAATCACTGGATCATGAAACAGTGCTTGGAAAAATAGAAAAATAAAAAGAGGACTTTTCTGCCTGATATAGAATTATTATATTTATAAAAGGGGGGTCAAGAATGGAAGATTGTATTTTCTGCAAAATCGCCAACAGAGAGATAAATACTGAATTTTTGTATGAAGATAGTGAGCTGGTCGCTTTCAGGGATATTGCACCAAAGGCACCTGTACATATTCTGATCATTCCCAGAAAACATATTCCGACGATAAATGACCTGGAAGAAGAGGACAATCAGATGGTGGGGAAAATATATCAGGTTGCCAAAAAGCTTGCAGAAGAATATAATATTGCTGAAGATGGATACAGGATAGTAGTAAATTGTAATGCCAATGGCGGACAGGTGGTCTATCACCTTCATTTTCATCTCCTGGGAGGAGAAAAATTAGGTGATATCTGTTAGAGTGTTCTTTAAGGGGGGGTGTGAAAAATTTCGTCTCTTAAGGAAAGACTTCTGGATGATATGAAGATGGCCATGAAAAGCGGTGAAAAACAAAGGCTTTCTGTAATCAGGATGGCAAGGGCAGCTATCAAAAACCAGGAAATAGAAAAGAGGAAGGACCTTGATGATGATGAGATAATTGAGGTTTTGAGCAGAGAAGTAAAACAGCGCCGTGATGCTATAGCTGAGTACAAAAAAGCGGGAAAAGAGGATATCATCGCTGGTTTGAATAAGGAAATAGAAATTTTATCTGAGTATTTACCTGAACAATTAAGTACTGAAGAATTGGAGAATCTCATCCAGGAGCTTATTAATGAGACCGGTGCCAGTTCCATGAAGGACATAGGCAGGGTGATGGAGGCAATAATGCCTAAAGTAAAGGGTAGAGCTGATGGCAGAATCGTTAATCAAATGGTTCAGGAAAAGCTGAGCCAGTAAAAAGTCATAAAAACATATAACAGGTCATTTTTTTAATATCATTTGAGCAGGAAAAATTATATAATGTAAATATCATAAAGAGAGACCATATCAAGGATATATACGATTTATTATCCGGTTTGTTTTATACCAGGGAAAGAAAGATGTAATAATATCTGGCCTGGACCACCAGGTATATTACATC
>JAAYLO010000071.1 GCA_012521855.1 Halanaerobiaceae bacterium | reverse complement strand
CTGTTAGTCCTGTAATTCCATTTACCCTTATCAGCCATACCCCACTCGGTCCAGCTTCTCATCATGGGTTCATGGTGGGAGGTACCCATCACAATTCCATATTTATCTGCCATGACAGGATTGAGGGGATCCTCTTTATTAAAAACCCTGGGTTTCCACATGGCCGGCCAGAGATAATTGGCCTTCAGCCTCAATAACAATTCAAATACCTTTTCGTAAAAGAGATGATTAAAAGTACCAAATCTTTTCTCAACCCAGCTGGTGAGACTTGGGGCTTCATCATTGAGAAAAATCCCCCTGTACTTGACAGAAGGTTCACCGGAAAAGTATGTGCCCTGTTTTATATAAATACCATCCCGCCGCTTAACAGGCACATCTGCCCACCAGTACCAGGGGGAGACCCCCATCTGCCGTGACAATTCATATATTCCATAAATACTTCCCCTTTTATCACTTCCGGCAATGACCAGGGCCTTTTTCACCCCCGGCATGGGCTCTTCCACTGTCTGTATTGTATAGGTCTCCCACTTCCCGCTAATCTTTTTAAGATCCAGCAGGCCCTTTTCCTCCAGGAACTTCAGCATTTTATTTTTGCCTATGGTCCCACAGATTACAATATGGCTGGAAAATCCGTCCCTGCTTTCCTTAACCTGCACAGGCCTTCCGGAGACCTTCTTTATATCATTTTTAAAATCATCAACTGCCCTTTTTACACCCCAGTATTCATCAGGGTCAATTACCAGTTCTGCAGGAAAATCTATATCCGCCAGAACGAAGACATCTTTTCCCTTTTGATCACTTATAATACCCTTCATCCTATATCCCCTTTTTTGCAAATTATATCCTATCTCCTGCCTTTAAGTCTTACTGTAATCACGCTATGGGCAGGAGCAGTAATTCTCTTTTCGTTATTTAGAGATCCTTTTTCCAGGAATTTTTCTCCGCCCTTTACAAACACGGATTCATAGATTTCCGATTCTTCAATCTGAAAATCTGCTATACTCAATTTTAGATTTTCCTCAAAGATCATGGTGTTAACAATTACAATGATCAATTCATCTTCTGCAGGTGAAAGAAAAGCCGATATTTTTACCTTATTATTGCTCCCTCTGCTTTCTACCCTCCGGTATCCTTCATGTATAAAGCCGGAATAATGCTTAAAGGCATAATATTCTTCTGACCTGTAAAAACCCTTTTCTGACCTCCACTGGTACTTAAACCAGGGATTTTCTATAACAACCAGGCCGCCATTGTCCCAGATCAGATCCCAGTACAGATAGGCATTCACATCTTCCTCTACCAGAGAATTATGGATCAGCCAGGCCGTATTGAGGCCGTTATCTCCCCTTTCAAACTCAGTCTGAAACTTTGGAATCCCGGCATACCTGTCCCGGAGCTGGTTCATATTGTACCTGAACAATTCTGGATTCAGATGGCTCCCGCCCCTGTACAAATGATGGGCAATACCATAGATATAATCCAGGTTCATTTTCTCCAGGTATTTATCGAATTCCGGATAACCGATTCCGATTGTTTCCGGACCCAGTATTTTGGGGGGATTTTCCATCTCACTGTGGAGTTTCTTGTAAACAGCTTCCAGGGCCCGGTCATATCCGGCATATTCCTCAGTCTCTTCAGGCATAAAAAGACAGGAGTTCCAGCTTGCCTTATAATCCGGCTCATTCTGAATACTGATAAAATCAGCCCTGATTCCTGCCTCTTCATAGGCCATCAGTGAATCATACCAGTAATCTGCGAACCTGTCATAGACATATTCCCCGTTTTCTTTCTTCAAGGTACCGCCATTCTCTACATCATTATTACTCTTTAGCTCCTCTGGCGGAGACCAGGATGAAATGAGTATTTTTACGGGCCTGCCCAGGAACTCTTCTGCCTTTCTGACGATTTCTCCTGTATACTGGCCCACCCTGTCCCTTTTTCCATACCAGTTCTGCAGCCTCAAGATGTCCAGTCCCAGCTCTTTGAAGATTGTATCATAAATCTCTTCTTTATTGGGATGGGCAGGCAGTAAATTATCATACCAGGCAATTGATGCCCCGAAACCCTCCATGACCTGATACCTTTTATTAATATCAATATAATATTCATTTTGCTCTGAAAAAACTATCAGGGTAAACAACATGAAAAGAAGCAGTATAAGGAATATTTTTTTCATCTTTACTCCTCCTGAGGGTTTATAATGATAAGCCATAAGACAAAAAATACCTGAAATACCTTTTCAGGCGGGAACTACTATGCCTTGAGTCAGGTATATAAACCTTCTTTAAGTCCCGGCACCGGACTATCTGCCTGAATACAGGTATTCCAGGATAATTTTTGATCATAATTATTTGTTTGCCTCAATCAGCTCCCAGAAAGCCTCTTTGGGCTGATGATTTTCGTCAAACAAAAGGGGCCAGTCCTTCCGGTTTTTCACAGGGAAATCGTCCTTCCAGGTGCTGTCGTCAGCAACACCCCAGAGGGTTATACCTGTAACAACATCAGGGTATCTCTTACAGATATTGAAGACATTTTTATAACAGAGACTCTGTCTTTGAAGCATTTCAGTATCCGGTTCAGCAAGCCTGCGGTTATCACCCCAGGCATACACTGAGATATCAAGTTCTGTAATCTGTACCTCCAGGCCCAGAGAGGCATATTTTTCAATAGCCTGCATCAACTGGAGTGAAGAAAATGAAGAAATATCCCAGTGGCCCTGTATCCCGACCCCATGGATAGGAACACCATCATCCAGTAATTTTTTCAGCATATTATATATCTTATCCCTTTTCTGAGGCTGTATTGCATTATAGTCATTATAAAACAGCCTGGCATCAGGATCTGCCTCATGGGCTGCCCTGAAGGCCTCTGCTATATACTCTTCACCTATAATTTCAAACCAGGGATTATCACTCCGATAAATTTCATTAGGGTTGTCGGAAATTGCCTCATTAACCACATCCCAGGCATATACATCACCCTTAAAATGTCCTACTACTTTCCGGATGTGGGTTCTCATCCGCTCCAGGAGTTCTTCCCGGGATACCCTCTGGCCGTTTTCCTGAAAGACCCAGGCCGGTGTCTGACTGTGCCAGACCAGAACATGACCTCTGACCTTCATATTATTCCTTCTGGCCAGTTCTACAATCTCATCAGCCCTTCCAAAAGTAAAATTACCTTTGTGCGGCTGTAAATGATCGAACTTCATCTCATTCTCAGCAGTCAAACTATTAAAATGATACTCTATAAGCTCCTGGTGTGATTTTATCGTACTGGAATTTACAGCAGTACCAATGGGAAAATAGTCAGCATAAACTTCAGCAAGTGAAGGTATCTCCCTTTCAGAATCAGCCTTCAGATAAGGGGAATTAAATAAAATTATAGAAAAGAAAACAGCCAATACCAATAATAAAGAATATTTTTTCCTTAACTTTTTCATTTGTTTCGCTCCTTTATATATTAAAAATCTACAACTCTCCAGAAAGCCTCTTTGGGTTGATGATCCTCATCAAACAATAAAGGCCAGGTTTTTCTCTTAATACCGAAGAAATAATCGAGCCAGGAATAATCATCTGCTATTCCCCATAAAGTCACACTTGAAATAATATCTTTATATTCCCTGAAAACTTCAAATATCTTTCCATAAAATTCAGCCTGTTTACTTATCATCTCCACAGTAGGTTCTTCCAGTTTTAGATTCTTTTCCTTCCTGCTATAAACTGATACATCCAGTTCAGTTATATGAATATCAAGTTTAAGGCCTGCATATTTATCCAGAGCCCTTCTAATATCATCATATTCAAAATCAACAATATTCCAGTGAGCCTGTATCCCCAGACCGTCAAGGGGTATCCCCCTGTCAAGCATTCCTTTCAGCAAATTATATATCTTATCCCTCTTCTCCGGGATAACTGCATCATAATCATTATAGAAAAAGCTGAGTTCTGGAGCTATTTCTCTGGCCAGGCGAAAAACCTGGTGAATATAATCCTCACCCAGGATCTCCAACCATTTTGTTTTACGGAAAAATTCACTGCTTTCTCCATCTACAGCTTCATTTACAAGATCCCAGCAGTAAACCTTTCCCTTGAAATGTTCAAAAACCCTTTCCATATATAGCTTCAGTCTATTCATAAGAAGCTCTGCTGAAACTACTTTACCGCCCTCATCCAGGAAAAAGTGTTCAGGTGTTTGATTGTGCCAGACAATTGTATGTCCTCTGACTACCATATTATTTTTTTCTGCAAAATCGATAATAGAATCAGCATTTTCAAAACTGAACTCATTTTTTTCAGAGATGATGGAAGCTGGTTTCATATCATTCTCTGCTGTAACACTATTAAAATGTTTCTTCAGCAGCTCACCATGAGTTTTAAGAGATGGAATATTTACTGCCGCACCAATCTTAAAATAATCTTCATATACTCTTGCCAATGATGGAATATTTGTCACTTAAGCCTCTCTCCTTTTTCATATATTTGATTTAATCTATACCGGAAGTACCCATAGTTTCAACAATTTTGGATTGATTAAAGAGAAATAGTGTAACTGGTACCAGCATCATAAGAAACATTACTACAGCATTTATACCGGTCCTTGCAATACCACCAGCCGCAATCTGGAATAAGGCATTTGGCAGTGGTTTAATTGCCTCACTATAAATATAGAAACTTCCTGTGTCTGCCCAGAGCATCTGAAAGGAAAGAATAATCAGAGTTAACCAGGCCGGTTTGACATATGGCATAACAATTGACCAGAATATTCTCCATTTGCTAGCCCCATCTATTGTAGCTGCTTCAAGGATAGCATCTGGTATCTGTCCCATAAACTTGCTCATTAGATAAAAGCCAAGACTATACTGCCAGGCAGGAATTATAAGTGAAGTCAGGGTATTTACCCAGCCTATTTTTGCCATTATCATATAGGTTGGTATTCTGGTGACCTGTGGAGCAAACATCAATGAAAGAAGAACCATTGCAGAGAAAAACTTCTTGCCGGGAAAATCATATTTTGAGACAACAAAAGCCCCCAGTGATGCAATAATAACATGTCCTCCTGTACCCAGAATAACCACCGATAAGGAGTTCGCCAGATATCTACTAAAGGGTACCCAGGACTCAGACATTAATATAATTAAATCTCTGAAATTATCCAGAGTGGGATACCTTACATAAAAACGGGGCGGAAAGATAAAAAGTTCACTTAAGGGCTTTAAGGCATTACAGGTAATAAGAACCAAAGGTAATGCCATAAAAGCTGCAGAAATCAATATAAAAACGAAATTTGCAAAATCTCCCCCTGCAGAACGGCTTATTCTTTTTTTCCGTATACTGAATTTTAGTTTCATCTTACTCACCCACCTTATTTAGCATACCCTGTACAATCCTTTGTATAATAATCATCCCGAAGAAGAGCAGTGTTGCAATTGCAGCAGCATAACCCATCTCAAAACGAACACTACCATAATCCACCAGATGTGTAACTATTGTTCTGGCAGCATAATCAACACTGGGGAATCCCGCCAGAGCTATAGACTGCTGACTGGCTGCAAAGGACTGGGTAATAGCCATTATTGCACCAAACATCAACTGCGGCCTCATACAGGGCAGGGTTATATACCACAACTCCTGCCACCTGTTCTTAATACCATCAATAGCTCCTGCCTCATAAAGACTATTGTCAACATTCTGCAGCCCGGCAATAAAGACCAGGAATGAAGTGCCCAGACTCATCCACAGGACAACTATAATTACAATCCAGAGAATATACCTGGGATCGATAAGCCATAATATAGGTTCATGAATAATACCCAGATCCATTAAAATAGCATTAGCATATCCATATGGATCATTGTGAAAAAAGTACTGCCAGACTAGATATGCATTACCTGAAATAGATGGTGCATAGAACAACAGTGTGAAAAAAGCTCTAATCTTTGGCTTAAATTCATTTATCATCCACGCAATCAGTAGTGAAGCCATATAACTGACCGGTCCTGTAATAATTGCGAAAATAAAAGTGTTTTTCAAGGCAATCAAAAAAACATCATCAGCCAGAAAAAGCCTTATATAATTCTGCCATCCTACCCATTTGGGAGCCTCCAGCATATTATAATAGGTAAAACTCAGGTAGATTGATATTATTACAGGTAATACAGTAAAGACAAAAAACAGGATAGCAAAAGGTGCCAGATAAAGATATAATTCCTTGCTGTCAACTATTCTCTTTCTTAATCTCAACCATCTATCTGACATACTCAGCTTATTAGCTGGATCATTAATATTTATTTCTATACTCTGCATAATATCCTCCTTTAATCCCACCAGTTATACAATTCCCTATTTTCTTCATGTTTTCTTAATACCGCGTCGAAATCAGTTTCAAGTCCAAATTCCTGACGCTTTATAGTAAGTTCTTCATCGATTACACGGACATAATCAAGAAGCACTTCTCGCGGGTCCTCTTTTTCATTAAAGACCTTTCTGAAGGCATTATCCAGATGTCTTCCGGTCATATACCCGCCAGGAACTTCAGGTATTCCCTTTATATACTGCCACTGGTCTTTTAAGATCTTTAATTCTTCACTTTTCCAGGGCAGCAATTCACAGGCCTCCACATTGGCAGTAGGATACCTGGCAGATTCTCCCATAAGAGCCTCCAGTTCAAGTCCGTACCGGGCCTGAACCTCTGTACTGCTCCACCATTTTAGAAACTCCCAGGCTGCCTCTTTATCCTTCGCATTTTCCAGTATCATATCTGCTGAACCGGACATATAAGCCATTACCCCATTAGGGATAGTACGGTCTATACTGCCGTCTTCTCTCCTTGTACCAGGTATCAGGGTAAAACCCCATTTCCCTCTCAGCTCAGGTGCAAAAACCTGCAGGAAATTATAAAAAGGATAATTCTCGTAAAGAAGTGGTACTTCTCCTGTTCTAAAACGGTTCGCTGCATCATAATAGATAGGTAATTTGTATAATTCATAGAGATCAGTCCACAATCTAAAGGCTTCTACTGCACCTTCAGTATCAAGCCTGGTTTTTACACCATCAGGATAATAGAGGTCTTCTCCCCTTTGATATAGAAATGTAAGAAATGGAGCAATACCAGGAAAAGCCGAAATACTGCCTGCTCCAGCTGCTGTACCTATAGCAGACCCGGCCATAGTCCGTCTTCTCTCCAGATCATTTATCGGTAATCCAAAATTCATATTCTTTTTCTGTAACTCAGGAATTATCTGTAATACATCATCCCAGGTCTCTGGTATTCCTAATCCCAGATCATATAATATGTCTTTCCGGTAAAACAAGACCGGGAAGACTTGCTGTTGTGGTAAAGCGTAAACACTATCTCTGAAGGTAAAAGGTACGAAAGCACTCTTGTGAAATCTTTCTTTCACTTCAGGAAAATCATCAAATTGAGTCAAATCAACTACAGCATTCCTTAAAGCAAAATCTATAGGGCCTGAAGCCTCCACCCCTAGTGCTACATCAGGGCCTTTGTCAGCAAGGGTAGCAGGTAACAGCATACCGAGACTTACCAATTCCAGGTTTACAAAAATACCTGTGTCTGGAGTAAAGCTGTCCTCAATCATCCGTTTAAGTATCTGGGCTTGATCCCGCCCGGCTATTATCCAGACCCTTAGTGGTTCCTGTCCTGTATCACCCTTATCATAAACATCACCTATCATCTCATAATCAACATAATATGAAGCAATATATTTCTTTATTTCATGTAAAGCCACCTTGAAAAAACCGGCCTGGACTTCTGGCATTTCCTCTTCAGGAGATGCTATGATAATGTAATCCAGTGTCAGTGGTTGATTTCTGGAATCTATAATCCATGTACCCAGATTGGCCAGATTGTCACGAAAAGCCTTTATCCTCTTTTTAATAGTTTTGGGCTTTTCAGCCATCTCCCGGAAATTACGGGCAATTTCTCTGATTCTTGCTGCCTGGAGACCAACTTCTCCAGTTGTTTCAACAAGAGACTTCTCAACATTACTTAATATTTCTGCCTGTCTGCCCAGCTCCTCTATTACTGCAGGTATACGTTTCTCTAACTGGTAATCACGAGTTGTATCTGGTGCAGCGGAAGTAATCATGATAATCTGTCGGTAAATTTTATTTAACTCATATAAACAGGCCTCTGTTTCCCTTAGAATAGGAGCCATATCACCAATAGAAACCTCTAATCTAAGCCGGTGTTTTCCTTTTTTTAAATAGAAATAATATGGTTCTCCAGTTGCTTTATTTTCTGGTACCATCATCTGGTACCTGCTCGAAAAATGAAATTCAAGTTTTTCTGCTTCTTTAAAAGGTATCTCTCCATCAATATATAATTTCCTGGTGACAAAATTCCCTCTCATTAAATTCTGTTTAACTTTAAAACCAATTTTATACAAACCATCTTCAGGAACCTCAAATTCCCATTCAATCCATTCCCCCGATTTCTGCCAACTAATTCCGCCAATTGTATTTAACCTTATTTCAGCATGATGATAAGGTTCTAATGTCGGGTCAGAGAGATCACTGACAGGTAAAATGGAGGAATTTGATTTAGCAACCATTTTCTCAGCCTGAATCTTATGAATAAAACCTTCAGTCTTCCTGTAACCCTTTTCCAGATATACATTCAGTTTTTCCTGATAAGAAGGAATCTTTCTGGTCTGATATAATTTAATATTTCCGAGCATAACAGGCTCTTTATCAGAAATTAGGCGAATTGTATTTATTCCTTCTTTAAAATAAAATTTATAAGGTTCATTATAGTAACCAACACTATCCCTGATATCAATAGTAATCCAGGCAGGAATCTCTTCCTGCCTCGGAGCTATTTCGTTACCGCGGTTATCTACTCTAATATCTTCTGCATTTCTCCAGATTCTATATAAATCAATAAATTTTACACTCTCAAATGGTGTTTCTCCATTTATCTCAAGGCTTCTGCTTATATTCGTTCCTTTACCTTTTATTGGATAATAATCCAGTGCTAAATTATAAAAACCTGCTTTTTCAACTTCAACTTCCCATTCAACAAATCCATCTTCTTCTGTTATGATAACCTTTCCTGGATACCCTTCGAAATCTTCCTTTATCTCAATATTCATATCAGTCTTCGTATAAACTGCTGCAGGTATAATTATCTCCAGATCAGGTTCCGGGCTGTTCTTATATTTATTTAAGTAATCCTCATAAGTAATCTCTTCTACATAATTAAGGGTACTGACATCATAGATGTCTGCCAGGATAGTAAAACTTAAAATTATAGCAAATACAAAAATGGGTATAATTAATTTAAATAAATACCTTTGCATCTGTATTTCAACTCCTTAGCAAGAAATTTAGCCAACAATACCGCTTCTCTCAACACTCTCAATAAAGTAACGCTGCATAAAAGCATATAATATAAGCAGTGGAGCAATTACCAATATCATGCCAGTATTATTGAGCAGTGAAGTATACTGATCACCCTGCATTTCAGTCGGTGCTGCTCCACCCGTAATTTCTATGATTACATTATTCGCAACAAGCTCAAGTGCCTGTGGCAAAAAAGCACCTCCGCCCATAAATAAAGTTATAAATATATAATCATTCCACTGCCAGACAAATGAAAAGAGAAAGATAATAACAAGACCTGGTATTGCCCCTGGTAACATTATAGAGAAAAAAGCACGGAAAAGACCTGCACCATCTATATAACCAGCCTCTTCCAGTTCCCGGGGCATTCCCTTAAAAAACTGTCTCATTATATAGATAAATAGACCGTTTTTTAATCCATTCCCTGTAATTGAAGTCAGTATAAAGGGCCAATAAGTACCTATTAAATTAAATCCTGTCCCCGGTAAAAGGCCATAAAGATCAAAAAAACGGAAATTTAGATAAAGTGGTATCAAGATCATCTGTGGTGGTACAATCAGAGTAAGGATAACCAGGGCAAAAATCAGGTTCTTGCCCCTGAAATCAAACCTGGCCAGCCCGTATCCAATAACTGTGCAGGAAAACAACTGTAATAAACTCACAACAGTTGTCAAGAGAAATGTATTAAAAAAGGTCACTGGATATTTCATATGTTTCCAGACCAATCTATAATGCTCTGTTGTAATATTCCTGGGTATCCATTTTACTGTCTGATCATAAAGATCCCTTACAGACATAAAAGAGTTTGAGAATTTAGTTATTAAAGGTAATAGTATTATATATGAAATACCTATTAGCAGAACAGCCCTGATAATACTAATAAGCCACTTTTTTATCTTTTCTCGAACTAACACATTATCCTTAACAAAATCCAAAACTATTGCTCTTTTCATTTATACCCTCCTGATAAATTTACTCCCTGTAAAATACATAACGTGAAAAAACCTTAAAGATAATCCCCAGGATTACTGCTATAGCAGCAAAATACATGGTAGCCATAGCAGTACTTACACCATAACCCCTGCCAGTAAAAGCAGTATCTTTTATTAATAATACCAGCTCATTATCAGCTCTGGTCAACTTATCAACAACAGTATACACAATATTTGTCAGTATCAAAGGGCTGATCATCGGTAAAGTAATTAACCAGAAAGATTCCCAGCCACTGGCCCCTTCTACTTCTGCAGCTTCATAAACACTTACAGGTATAGACTGTAAGCCCGCCAGGAAGACCAGAATCTGTATCCCGGAAGAACGAATAATCACAGGAATATTATCTACAGCCTTTAAGACATAAGTAATCATAGCATCAGGTAAAAATTTTGTCTGTTTCAGTAATACCTGTAAAGCCTCTCCACTGAACATAAAATTTATATTACTTTCCTTCATCAGTTGAGTAACAAAATCATTCTGCTCCATTTTCAATACTACCCCGGCACTATATATTACAGGCAGGAAAAAGATTACCCTGGCCAGTGCTCTTCCTTTGAATTTTTGATTTAATAAAATTGCAGCAAAAAAACTAAAAGCAAGTATCAGGGGTAAATCTATTACCATTTCGGTTATTGTCTCTACAAAAGCCTGATTAAATTCAGTATTAGTAAAAATAGAATAATAGTAATTGTCAAAACGGACAAATTCAAGTTCATAACCCTCAGTTGTCAAAGAAAGCTTGTTTAAACTAAATATGATTGATTGAACAAAGGGATATAAGAAAAACAGTATAAAACCCACTACAAATGGCAGTGTAAACAAATAACCGCCAATTTTCCCTCTGTTTTCAACAGTTACTCTAAACCTCTTATTTAGTTTCATATTAGTCTTCCCCCTTGATAAATTTGTAATCAAGGCTGTCTATCTTCAAACCAGCAACCTCTACAGCTTCCTGATTATAATTAACAATAATTATATTATCCCCTTCATAGGTGACCTGATAAACATCATTCGCAAGTCTTTCATGTCTTATAATCCTCTTCTCCTGAAGCTTGCCTAGAATGGAGTTAAGTTCATGATAATAATCTACAGCCTCATCAAGATAATCATAAAAATATATTGAATACTGGTCATCGAAAACACTCTTTTTAACAAGAGAAGCCTGATTATAACTCCAACGGTAATAAGGGACTCCGCCTACTTCCAGTAATTTCAGGAATTGTACCCTGGGTTTGGAAGCAAGATTAATAGGCTCTCCAGTATAATTTTTATATCCATGTAAAACCATCTGGTAGAAAGGTATACCCTGGTCAAACAAAGAATTTGACCCGCTATATATTGGAACATCCACAATATATTTACTATAAGGAATTGTATAAAAATTGCCTTCTCTAAATACTAAATCAATATTATCCTTTTTATTGATTTTTTCCAGTTGTTCTATTATTATGTCTTTAGCCTGTTCACGGTCGATTAATTTATCAACATTTACCCGGAAATCAGAATTAATCTGTGTCCCTATATACCGTAATGCTAATCCGTTTATATCATATTTTCTGTAATCCTTCATGAAACCATCTACAAGGCTCCCCAGAAAAGATGGTGATATAATCTGTTTAGTATAATCATCATTGGCCTGGTATGTATCTATCCAGAAAAAATCATAAATAAAAGCATATTTACGATTCAAAAACCTGGCATTATTCCTAATAGTTACAAAACCATCAAAAGGCTTATTTTGATATAGATTCAAAAAGGATATTTCTGGATAAAAGTCAATGTCATCCTTTTTCATCAAATCAATCAGCTCCAGAAATTCCTTTTCTGAGCCCAGTTTTTTCTCCAGACGGACTTTGTTGGGCAATCTATGCTTTATACCCCCTGCTGACCACCCATTATATAAGACCGTCAGTTTGTCGATACCTTTGTTTTGCAACTCTTCTATCATATAAGCTGTTTCCCTGTAGCCGCTTAAGGGTATCACTACCCTTCTGGGTATCCCCATAACCGGTACTGTTTTATTTATACCACCCATTACTTCCATTATAAAAGGAATATTTTCATCTGCATCCAATCTCGCCAAATTGTATTTACCAACAAGATAATCCTGATAAACTGAAGCCAGTAGAGAATAATCAATATCATTTCCAGCTAAAAGCTTATATCTAATAATTATATCTCTATTATAATTTCTGGACTGATACATATTTATAAACAGTGTTTTTAAATCTCCCCCTAAAGAAACCCTGGTTCTGGGAATAACCTGAAAGCTGGAATAAATCTTGTTATATGAATCCCTCATACCAGCAACCTGGGCATGAATATTGGCTATAGAATCACCCTTTTCAATAATAGCCAGGAAACCCTTTTCACCCTTGGAAAGGGCGTAGACAGGCATGTATATCCCGGATTCCAGATATGGTCCATACTCTGAGATAGGTTCAACAGAATAATCCTTCCCATAAACAGGTTTTTCATAAGGAGGAATATTCGTTTTTTGATTGTTCAGTTCAATAATAGCTCCAGAACCATCAGGAACCAGCATAAAGCCATTTTCCTCTTGATTTCCCGCCTCAAAATTAGGCAGAACACTAATATTGCATAAAGGATATGTAACCCGATTGCCTGTAGCATGATTAATGACATTTTTCGGATACTTAATACTATCACCGGGAATCCTGACTACTAAATCTTCTTCTTCAAGAATATACTCTACCGACAGACTGAAAACTCCAATATTTGGCCAGGGCGGTGAGTAATTGTAATAGCTGTGATCTTCCTGAATATTGACAGGTGTATAACCAGCCTTTTTAAATGTATCAATTATATCCCCTTTATCCCAGGGTATTATGTCATTACTTAAAATATAAGTAGGATTATTATATAATGGTTCTATATCCTCCCATTTAACATTCCCTAATGTTGTATATTTTTGCCCTTCTGTAATTTTCTTTAGATATTCCTGAATTAACCGCCGTCTATTTCTTTCTGACATATTTTCACTTAATACCTTTATATCATTTTCACCCATCAGTTTGACCATATCAACACCAAATATATCAACATGTGCCTCATTTTCTTCTTTTCTGGTTAAAGTAATCAGGTGATATTGATCAAGGAGAAATTTCTGCTCTTTTTCTGAGAGTTTTGATAATACTTCCTTCTCCATCTTTTCTTTAGAGATAATTCCCGGTATATAATCATCGTCTTTCCATCTTTTCCCTATTTCATAATCAACCCTCAGTCCATTTGGCAGAAATGTAACCTTGTATTGATCATGTAAAACACTATCATTGTAAGTGTCCATATCAAATAACCGGTCACTATCATTATAGTATTTTATAGCAAGTTGTGCTTTTAAGGCTTCTTTGGTTCTCCCACTGGCATTTTTTTCCATCTCATCCAGATCCTGTGGACTGGAGTACCATATCTGGCCTGTACTCTTATCCTGAATTGCAATCCCGGTGGTAGCTTCTTTAAAATATAATATCAAAAAATCATTATCACATATCTTTTCAAAACTATTCATAATCATGTTATCTGCTCTAGTATTTACACCTACAGCCAGAATCAATAATATTATGAATAATAATTTAATTTTAATATTGGAGCTCATACGATACCATCCCTTCTAAATTCTATATCCGGTAAATAATTTCATGATAGATTTCTGAAACAAAGATATAAATCTGTTCAACCAGATTGAAAAATAGAACACTCAAAAAGATAATAAAGACCATGCCTGCGATAGTGAATACTGTTGTAAAGAAATTTTTCTTAATATCATAATGATGTGTAACCATTGTACCAAAAAACAGTAGAAACGCAGCCCAGGTCCAGGCAATTGCTAAAAAGATATAGTAAAATGCTCCTTCTTCCATTGTAATAAAATGGCTCATGATAGTAGCTGGTATATTAATGACCACTATTGGGGTCAAAGCATAACAGGAAGAAATAAACACATCTACAAACTTACCTTTCCCCTCCATCAAAGTGGTTAATGAAAAGTTTACTATACACCACAACAGAAATGGTATCAAGACACTGAGAAATTCTGTAATAATATTTAATTTGCTGGGATCAAGATGATTAAAAATAAACCCGGTATATTGACGCATAAAAACATAAGTAAGGCAAACCAGGCTAAGTATAATTGTGGCAGCAGGCAGACTCCCTCTTTTCTCATATTTCAGATCCCAGAATCCATCAAAAGGATGAAAAATCAAGTATAGGGAATAGCGCAGTTTTTCCAGGAGATCAAAAAACTTATTGTCTTTACTTGCTTTTTCGAATCCAATCATTCTTGCTTGTTCTCCCGCTCTATTGCCGAAAATTCTTTTCAAAATTGATATTATTACTGACAAAACAACAGTTATAGAAACAATCCAGCCAAAATTCCTGCCAACAAGCTCTCTCCGGTAAAGCCTGAGGGCATCAGAATAATCATCACGATTATTACCCAGTTTAAAATTGACCATAGCCTCTTTAAAATTATCCTGTCTCATAAAGGCCTTACCAATTCCCGTATAGGCCAGATCATTATTAACATTCATTTTCAAAACACCGTACCACATCTCAGAAGCAATATCATACTCACCAATATAATGGTGCTTTATCGCACCCATAATATAATTCACATATTCAGTTGGACTGTAAACATTTAAGAAACCCTTTTCAGCATCCAGTATTAAAATATTATCACCAAGTGTATCAATAGCGGTTGCTCTCTTTACTGCACCATATTTATCAGTATTATACCCGAAAACAAACAAAAGGTTGCCATTATTGTCATAAGCAAAAACCCTGCCTCTCCTGCTGTCAAGTGCATAATAAATACCATAATCCTGTACACAGATATCTACTAATAATGACGGGCCTGTAATTGAAGCTGTAGATTCAGTATCAGGCCAGTAAATATCACCAATGGGAGCAAAAAAACCATTTCTTCTCAACACATCCTCACCACTGGGATTTAACTGGCGGATAGCATCTTCTTCCACATCAGTACTGGATACAGTTGCATATATAAATCCTCTTTCATTAATATCAATATTATAGTACTCTGTAGGCAGGAACAAAGCCCTCCTGTCCTGTTGTTCTTCTGTTGAAAGCCACTTCCAGATACGATCCAGAATATTTGGTCTCACCTTGGGTGCACCGATAAAACCCTGGAATTCACCATTTCTGTCAAACTGCAGGAGTCCTTCATATACATCATCACAAAGGACGTACATTAAGCTGGCTTTATCAACTACCAGTTTTGTCGGCCGGTACCTGAAGTCTTCAGGCAAAATACCTTCTACTTCCGGTTCTGGATGTCCTATAATCTGAACAAGATTTCCCTCAGAATCCAGTTTTACAACCCGCTGGTTTTCTTTATCAGCAATATATATATGTCCATAATTATCTACAAAAACACCTGTTGGCTGCTTAAAAGTATCAAACTCTCCATGATTCTCAAATCCTGTAATTATCCTGGATATTTCAAATTTCTCATCAAGACAAATAAGACGGTTATTCCCTGTATCTGCTATATAAATTATATTATCATCACTGACATAAAGGTCCTGGGGGTTACTTAATTTACCTGCTTCACTATCTAAAAAATTATAAACTTCTTCAGGAAGATATGGTAATGGAGACTGCATTGTATCCCCCCAATAATCAAAAATATAGCTTACATAAGGGACTTCTATATTAACTAAATCCGGACTAGCAGAAACCATTATATTACTTCCAATGAGAAGAAGTAATAAAACAATAAATTTCTGATAATTTCTCCTGTAACCCAATACCTCCAACTCCTTTATATAAAAATAATAGTGGCCAGTCTATGTATAAAATTAATCATATAAATTATAAAACAAATATAAATAACTATAATTCCATTATTATCTACTATCTAATTCTCCTGCAACAATAAAAAAAGGGAGCCCAGATATAAATAGTATTTATTTATGCTATCTGAACTCCCATAAAAGCTCTACTTATAAACTAAAAACTTATTATTGGCCGAGAGCTTCATCAAGTAGTGCCTGTGCTTCAGGTTTTATTTCTGCAGTAGCTGCTGCAGCAGTTTTTTCACCACTCATGATAGCCTGATAAGCTGATCCCCAGACACTTTCATAGTATCTTCCAATACACCAGGACATATAAGCAGCTTCACCTGTCCAGTTATCAATACCCCGTTTGATTATCTCAAATGAATCCCTGTCAGAAGCCATTTCAATAATCTGATCTTCCATGGATTCTTCAAATTCTTCTATTGTCCAGAGGAAGTTATCAAGAGCAACCAGGGCTTTCGGGTCAGCTGCATTTGCAGGTATATACATACTGTCAACATTATCAGATGGATAATGATAATCATCAGCATCTGGACCCATTGGAAGAGGAACAACACCATACTCGTCTTCCATTCCATCCTTCAATTGTTTTATTTTCCAGGTGGGCATATTAGCAAATGCAATTCTTCCACTAAAGAACTCTTTTATCTCCCATGTTCCACCAACCAGGCCCAATTCTACTTCCCATTCTCTCATCTGTTTCAGTGCATTGACAGTAGGAACTTGATCAGCCACAAAGGTTTCTTTACCATCAACTAATTTTGTAATTGCACCACCATTTGCATGGATATAATCCGGGCCGTTAAAGACAGTAAGGCCCCACTGATCAATTGTACCATCACCATCAGTATCCCTTGTTACCTTTTTAGCAACCTCAGTCAGAGTATCCCAGTTCCATTGATTATTATGATAATACTCATATGGATAAGGAATACCTTCACGATCAAGAAGTGTTTTGTTAAAAACTAAAAATACTGTATTATTAACAATCCCATTAAATGATGTATAGGTGTATTTTTTACCTTTATGACTAAATATTTCTGCCATCCTCTGGAACTGATACGGTAATTTTGCATAATAATCTTCTCCAAGAATATCACCCACTGGATATAAAGCACCAGCTGTTCTCAAATTGAAAAAGTTTGCATGATCTAACATCCAGATATCATACCTGGAATCACCGGACATAAAACGGCTCATAAATGTTTCAATAGCATCAGGTCCCCATGGTATCTGTAAGAATTGGATATCACCAATATTAAATAATTCTTTTGCTTCCTCCAGACGACCGGCATATTCTCCACCTTCTTTAAATGATTCTGTGGGATCATACCAGGATACAATAGTAACTGTTGCTCCGCCAAAATCTACATTTCCAAAATCATATCTGTCTGAAGTATAGGCAAATGCTGAAACTGATAAGAGTGCCATAGCAAAAACCAACAAAGCAAGCTTCTTTAAATTATTCATTTTCTTCCTCCTTAAGTATTTTAAATTGCCCAAAACACAATATTATCAGTTATAACCCCTCTTACCACTCCTTTCATCAGGATATATTAAATATATAATTAGAAACCGGTTTTATCTATTGATAATAGAATTGTCTGTTGATGAGTATTAATAACTTTAGAGACTGTCTTTATGTCATTATTACGAAACTCTCTCCAGACATATACAATATATACAACTATTATTCAATTTATTATAGTCTCATTATATCTATTCATGAACTCTTGTCAATATTACTAATCTTTTAAATAAATATAAAATAAAGATTATTTACCAATAAGCCTGTATTCACAGGCTTATTGGCTTTTAGTATTCCATCTCCAGAAGCTTTCCGGTAAACTCAATATCTATCCATAATACTTCATTATTTGTCAATTCTTTACTCCTTCTGTCAGGCTGTTGTCCGCTGACATAAATCCTGAACTTACCAGGCTCCAGTAAACATTTGCCTTCTTTATCTATCAGGGCAAATTGTCTCTTTTTTAGAGTAAAATCAAGCTTTGTTTTTTCTCCTGTTTTTAAATGAATACGCTTAACACCATTTAGCTGCCAGACAGGGGCCCGGACAGATGCTTCCAGGTCTTTTATATACAGCTGGCCAACTTCATCTCCATCGTACTTAACGGTATTTTCAACTTCAACTGATACAAGGATATCTTCATCATCTTCTGTAGAAATTTTTTCCCTGCTGACACTTAAATTGGAATAGCTGAACTTTGTATAACTTAAACCATAGCCGAAGGGATACAATGGTTCTCTCTCCAGATAACGATATGTTCTGTTTATCATGCTATAATCCCGGAAAGGAGGCAGTTGATCCATGGACTTCACAAAGGTTACCGGAAGCCTTCCTGCCGGATTGTAGCTGCCGAAAATAACATCGGCAACAGCTTTCCCGCCTTCTTCTCCTGGATACCAGGCTTCCAGTATTGCCTCCACATTTTCATGGGCCCAGTTCAAATCAACAGGACTGCCGTTTAAAAGCACGAGAACTATCGGTTTACCGGTCTGGCTGATAACTTTTAAGAGTTCCAGTTGTAAGCCCGGAAGGCTTAAGCTCAGTTTGTCTCCACCGCCGTCAGATTCGGCAACAGAACCTTCCTCTCCCTCAAAATCAGGTGAAAGACCCAGACACATTATTACTACATCTGATTTTTCAGCTGCAGTAAGGGCTTCTGCAAAACCTGTAGTGGGAGGATTACCCCAGAAGGATTCCGGTGTTTCTCCCAGAGCACAGCCCTCGGCATAATATACCCTGGTACCTTCATTTACTGCCTGCTGGATACCTTCCAGTACTGTTACATATTTTGAGGGAAGACCGAAATAATTGCCCAGGAGGACTTCTTTCCGGTCAGCATTGGGGCCGATAACTGCAATTGTCTTTATATCATCCCTGTTCAACGGCAGGAAGGAATCCTTATTCTTCAGCAAAACTATGGATTCCCTGGCTGTTTCCAGTGCTAACTGGCGGTGCTCATCACTATCATTTACCTCATAGGGAATATTATTAAAGGGCACTCTGTCCTCAGGGTCAAACATACCCAGCTTGAATCTTGTTTTGTACAGCCTCTTCACTGATCTATCTACGGTTTCTTCACTTACCAGCCCCTGTTTTACTGCTTCTGTCAAGTGTTCATAAACCCAGCCGCAGTTCAAATCACAACCCGTATTTACGGCCAGTGCAGCTGACTCCACCGGGCGGGTGGTTATTTTATGATGCTCATGAAAATCCTGTATTGCCCCGGAATCTGATCCATAATGGCCTTCAAAACCCCACTCGTCTCTCAGGATATCCTGCATCAAGCTTTTACTGGCACAGCAGGGTTCTCCGTTGGTTCTGTTATATGCACCCATCACTGCTTCAACTTTTGCTTCTTTTACGGCATCACGGAAAGCAGGCAGATAGGTTTCCCTCAGATCCTTGGGGGAGGCCACGGCATTAAACTCATGTCTTTCAGATTCAGGACCGCTGTGTACTGCAAAGTGTTTGGCACAGGCAGCAGCTTTCATATACCGGGGATGATCTCCCTGCAGTCCTTTTATAAAGCTGACACCCATTCGGCCTGTCAAATAGGGGTCTTCGCCATATGTCTCCTGTCCCCTTCCCCAGCGGGGATCTCTGAAAATATTTATATTGGGAGTCCAGAAGGTAAGTCCTTTGTAGATCCCCCGATCCTCATGTTTCTGAAAGGAATTGTACTTTGCCCTGGCTTCATCAGCGATAGCAGAAGCAACCTTATATATCCTATCCGTGCTGAAAGTGGCAGCCATGCCGATCGCCTGCGGGAAAACAGTGGCCACTCCCGCCCTGGCTACACCATGCAGGCACTCATTCCACCAGTTGTACTCATTAATACCCAATCTCCCTATTGCCGGTGAATAATATAAGAGCTGGCTGATCTTCTCTTCCAGTGTCATTCTGCTGACCAGATCATCCACCCTCTCTTCTATTGGCAGATCAGGATTTTGATATGCCGGTATTTTTTCATTACTATTCACTTGACAGACCCCCTTGTTTTATTATTATTTTATCATTGAATTAATAAATCTTCCGGTTTAGTTCATCAGAGATACCAGATTTCCGATGAAAATATGAATTAATTACATCCCGCCATTCCTTCGAATCTTCCAGCTGTAGCCCAAAGCTCTCCAGAACATGAATATAGGTATTTTCAGCTATCATGCCCTGCAGTTTCTTGT
>JAAYLO010000070.1 GCA_012521855.1 Halanaerobiaceae bacterium | reverse complement strand
CCACCCTGACCGGTGGTTTATTTGAAATAGATAAAGATATAATATCCCTGGTTACGACAAATACATACAGGCTTGCCTATAGCCAGATGAATATTGAAAAAGACCTGGAAGAGGAATATAAAGTAATCCTACCTGGCACTACACTTAATGAGCTGCATCATTTAATTGGAAATGATATAGAAAAAATTGAAATATTTATTAATAACAGTTATGTAAGATTTAATTACAGGGACATAATTTTTATTTCAAGATTAATTGAAGGTAAATTCCCAAATTACAGGCAGGTTCTTCCTGACAACTTTAAATCTATTGTTAAAGTAGACAGAATAGGCCTTTTAAACGCAGTCAGGAGGGTTTCCCTGATAGCCAGACTTGATTCAAATGTTATTTCTTTAAAGATAGACAGGGACAGAATGTCTATAGATTCAAGTAGTTCTGAATATGGTAAAGCCCATGAAATAATTGAAGTGGAATTAGAGGGGCCTGAACAGAGTATTGATATTGATGCTGATTATATTATAGATGTTCTGAAGGTTCTTGAAGACGAAACAGTAAAACTGCTATTAAATGGTCCTCTGAATGCCTTATCTGTTAAAAAAGAATCTGATGATAATTACATATATTTGATTATGCCGGTTAGACCGGGTTCATGAAAAAGCGGGATGAGAAAAAATGCAGAAGATTAAGATAAATACTGATACAATAAAAATGGATCAGTTTTTGAAATGGGCGGAAATTGTATCAACAGGGGGAGAAGCAAAGCTGCTAATAAAAAATGGTAAAGTAAAGGTAAATGGAGTAATTGATACCAGGAGAGGTTTAAAGTTAAAGGACGGAGATATAGTTGAAATTATTGGAAAAGAAGAAAAATATCAAGTGAGCCGATAGTTAAATGTTTGTAAGTAAGATAAATTTAGTAAACTATAGAAATCTGAATAGAGTTTTACTGGATCTGAGCCCCAATCTGAATATATTGGCAGGTGATAATGGACAGGGAAAGACTAACCTGCTTGAATCATTATATTTAATGGCCACTACTTCTTCCCACCGTACAAATATAGATAAGGATCTAATAAATTGGGAAAAAGATAAAGCCTGGATAAATGTTCTGGTAGAAAAGAAAAACTATAACACTAAGTTATCAATGATTCTGGAGGGTTCAAAAAAGAAATTTATGATTAATAATACACCCCTTGAAAGGAAATATGAATTCCTGGGGAACCTTAATGTTGTTCTTTTTTCTCCAGAAGATCTGTATCTGGTAAAAGGAGGACCTTCTTACCGCCGTGATTTTATTAATACAGAACTATCACAGGTCAGTAATTACTATAGTAAGTTATTAAGTGAGTATAATCATATTTTGCAGCAAAGAAATAACCTGCTTAAGAATATACGGGATTACGGGAATAAGAATTATGATGTTCTTGATATTCTTGATGAAAAACTGGTTTCTACAGGAACGAAGATTATAGAGAAAAGACTGGAAGTTATAGAAAAATTACAGATATTGGCTCGATTAAATCAAAGAAGGATTACTAATGGCAGTGAAAATCTCATTTTGAATTATGAATGCAGTATTGGAAGAGGGCTTGATAATATTGAAGTAATATTCAGGAAAGAATTAGAAGATAATAGAGATGAGGAAATAAGAAAGGGTTATTCCTTATTTGGTCCTCACCGTGATGATATTATCTTTAAAGTAAATGGAATAGATATCCGTAAATACGGCTCTCAAGGCCAGCAACGGACAACAGCTCTAGCTTTAAAGCGGGCAGAATTGCAGTTTATGAAATCTGAAACAGGTGAATATCCTGACCTTATACTTGATGATTTCTTTTTAGAATTGGATGAAGGGAGAAAAAATACTTTAATAGAGATAATTGCAGACAGTATACAGACAATTATTACCACAACGGATATAAATATATTGGATAATTTTAAAAACTCTAATTACAAAATATTTGAAGTCAAAAAAGGAGATATAACTTTAAGGGGTGGATTTTAGTGTATTTGCATATTGGAGAAAACTACATGATAAATAAAAAGGATATAGTTATGATCGGTAATTATGAAAGTGCCATATCTTCTGAAATATGCAAAGAATTTTTCAGTATGGCAGAAGAAGAAGGATTTATTTTAGATTATTCGAAGGGTAAGGCCAGATCGTTTATTTTAACTGATGAAAAAATTTACTTATCTTTAATATCATCAAATACTCTGGGAAAAAGAATGAAAGCCAAAGATGGGGGATTACAATATGCAGGAAAATAATGGTAGGAGAAAGAATGGTAATTACGGGGCAGAGAATATCCAGGTCCTTGAAGGTCTTGAGGCAGTTAGAAAAAGGCCTGGTATGTATATTGGATCAACAAGTATTGAGGGATTACATCATCTTGTATATGAAGTTGTAGACAATAGTATAGATGAAGCGATGGCAGGTTTTTGTGATGAGATAAAAATCATTATTTTACCTGATAATGCAGTAAAGGTTATTGATAATGGAAGAGGGATTCCTGTAGAAATACACCCAAAACTTAAAAAACCAACAGTTGAAGTGGTAATGACAGTTTTACATGCTGGCGGAAAATTCAGTGATGATGCTTATAAGGTTTCTGGAGGGTTGCATGGTGTAGGAATATCTGTTGTTAATGCTTTATCAGAATGGCTGGAAGTAGAAATAAATTGGGAAGACGGTCATATTTATAAACAGCGTTACAGCAGGGGTATCCCTGAATATGATTTAAAAAAGATAGGAAATACTGATGGAGGTACAGGAACGACTATCACCTTTAAGCCCGATTATCAGATTTTTGAGGAGCTTGATTTTAATTTTGAAATTTTAAATAAAAGATTTAGAGAACTGGCTTTTTTGAATAAAGGCGTAAAAATTATAGTAGAAGATAGAAGAGAAGAAGAAGTAAGGCATAGAGAATATTGTTATGAAGGAGGCCTTATTTCCTTTGTAAAACATATAAACAGAAATAAAAATCCTCTTTATCCTGAGCCATTATATCTGGAAGAAAAAGGAGAAGAAGCAGAAGTAGAAATAGCGATCCAGCATAATGACAGCTATACGGAAAATATTTTTTCTTTTGCCAATAATATTAATACACATGAAGGGGGAACCCATCTCAGCGGTTTTAAGAGTGCATTAACCAGAACCATAAATGATTATGCAAGAAGTAAAGGTTATCTGAAAGATGATGAAGAAAACTATATGGGTGAAGATGTTAGAGAAGGTTTAACTGCAATTGTAAGTGTAAAACTTTCAAATCCTCAATTTGAGGGGCAGACAAAGACAAAACTGGGAAATAGTGAAATCAGGGGATTTGTTGATTCTGTACTGAGCGAAAAATTGAGTACTTTTCTTGAAGAAAATCCTAAAATTGCAAAGATTATACTGGATAAGGCAGAAAATGCTTCCAGAGCCAGAAAAGCAGCTAAAAAGGCCCGTGAATTAACCAGGAGAAAAAATGCCCTTACCAATACGGCTTTGCCTGGTAAACTGGCAGATTGTTCATCCCGTGATACTGTCAGGACAGAACTTTATATTGTTGAGGGAGATTCTGCCGGGGGATCTGCTAAACAGGGGAGAGACCGGGAGTTTCAGGCTATCCTGCCTTTGAAGGGGAAAATATTGAATGTAGAAAAAGCCAGAATTAATAAAATACTGAGCAATGACGAAATACTATCTTTGATTACTGCAATAGGGACAGGTATTGGAGAGGATTTTGACATAGAAAAAGCCCGTTATGGAAAAATCATCATTATGACTGATGCTGATGTAGATGGTGCTCATATCAGAACTCTATTATTAACATTTTTCTACAGATATATGAAAAATTTAATTGATGAAGGATTTGTATATATAGCCCAGCCTCCGCTTTATAAAGTGAAAAAGGGTAAGTATGAGAAATATGTTTATGATGATAATGGTCTGGAAAAGCTTCTTAATGAAATTGGCAGGGATGGAGTTTCAATACAGAGATATAAAGGTCTCGGAGAAATGAATCCGGAGCAATTATGGGATACAACGATGGATCCAGAAAAGAGGGTTATTCTAAAGGTTCAGGTAGAAGATGCTATGGCAGCAGATGAGACTTTTACTATTTTGATGGGGGATAAGGTTGAGCCGAGGAGAGAATTTATACTGGAACATGGCCATGAGGTTAGAAATCTGGATATTTAAATAATAAAGGTTAGAAATCAGAAGCTGGTAGAAATTGGAAAAGGAATTGAAAGGATAGGTGTATATAATGTCGGAAAAGCTGGAAAGGGAAAGAATAAGACTGGTTGATATAGATAAAGAGATGAGGAGTGCTTATCTTGATTACTCCATGAGTGTAATAGTAAGCAGGGCCCTCCCTGATGTCAGGGATGGATTGAAACCTGTTCACAGAAGGATATTATATTCCTTAAATGAATTGGGGATGACCCATAATAAACCACACAAAAAATCAGCCCGTATCGTTGGCGAAGTGCTCGGTAAATATCATCCCCATGGTGATTCTGCTGTTTATGATGCTATGGTGAGAATGGCACAGGGTTTTTCTTACCGCTATCCCCTGATAGATGGGCATGGAAACTTTGGTTCAATAGATGGAGATTCCGCAGCAGCAATGAGGTATACAGAAGCCAGAATGTCCAGAATTTCTACAGAGCTATTAAGAGATATAAATAAAGATACTGTTGATTTTATTCCTAATTTTGACGGTTCTTTAGAGGAACCAGCTGTTTTACCTGCCAGGATACCAAATCTTCTTCTTAATGGTGCTTCAGGTATAGCTGTCGGTATGGCAACCAGTATTCCCCCTCATAATTTAGGAGAGATAATTGATGGTGTAGTTGCCCTGATAGATAATCCTGATCTGGAGATAACGGATTTGATGAAAATAATTAAAGGACCCGATTTTCCAACAGGCGGTTTGATTATGGGCAGAAACAGTATTTATAAAGCATATAAAACAGGAAGGGCCAGACTGACTGTAAGGGCCAGAACCAGAATAGAAGAATCAGCATCGGGCAGGGCAAGAATTTTAGTTGATGAAATACCATATCAGATAAACAAAGCTAAACTGATTGAGAAAATAGCTGAACTGGTCAGGGAGGAGAACATTACAGGAATCAGTGACCTGCGTGATGAGTCAGACCGCCGGGGTTTAAGAATAGTGATTGAATTGAAAAAAGGGGAGGTTCCCGAGGTAATTTTAAACCAGTTATTTAAATATACCGGATTACAGGCAACATTCAGTGTAATAATGCTGGCTCTGGTAAACGGGGTTCCTAAAATACTCAGCCTGAAACAGATCCTGAATTATTATATAGAACATCAGAAAGATGTGGTTACACGCAGGACAAGATATGATCTTGCTAAAGCAGAGGAAAGGGCCCATATATTGGAGGGTTATAAAATAGCCATTGCCAATATAGATGAAATTGTAGAATTAATAAAAAATGCTCCTGATGTCGATACAGCCAGAATGGAGCTCATGGGTAAATATAGTTTAAGTGAAAAGCAGGCTGAAGCTATTTTAAGAATGAGACTACAGAGCCTTACAGGACTTGAAAGAGATAAGATTGAAGAAGAATATCAGGAATTAGTGAAGACAATAGCCTATCTTAAATCAATACTTGAAAGTGAAAGTAAATTATTGTCAATTATAAAAGAAGAGGTTATGGAGATAAAGGAAAAATATAATGATGAAAGAAGGACAGAAATCAAGGACCAGGTTGTAGATCTGGAGATTGAAGATTTGATAGCTGAAGAGCAGATGGTGATTACTTTAACTCATCATGGATATATAAAAAGAATGCACCTTGATACATATCGCAGCCAGCGGAGAGGCGGTAAAGGTGTAATTGGTATAAACACAAAAGAGGAAGATTTTGTTAAAGATATTTTTATTACTTCAACTCATCATTACTTTTTGTTTTTCACGAATAAGGGTAAAGTATACAGGTTGAAGGTTTTTGAAATTCCTGAAGCAGGCCGCCAGGCCAGAGGAACAGCCATTGTAAACCTTCTTAATCTGGAAAAAGATGAGAGGGTGTCAGCAGTAATACCAATCAGGGAATTTGATGATAAGAAATACCTGATCATGGTTACCAGGAATGGTATTATCAAAAAGACCCCGTTAATTGAGTATGAATCGAATTATACCGGGTTAATTGGAATTGTTTTAAGGGATAATGATGAATTAATTGATGTCAAATATACAGATGGTAAACAAAACATAATAGTAGTAACATATAATGGAAAGGCAATTCATTTTCCGGAAAAGGATGTGAGAATAACAGGCAGGGCTTCCATAGGTGTTAAGGCCATCAGTCTGGATGAAGGTGATTATGTTGTTGGAATAGGGGTAGATAGCGAGGGTGAAGATCTTCTGGTTCTTACTGAAAAAGGATATGGTAAGAGGACACCACTGGAGGAATATAGGCTGCAGTCAAGGGGAGGAAAGGGAATAATCACAGCTAACCTTACCGAAAAAAATGGAAATATTGCAGGTATCAAGGTTGTTGATAATGAACATGAATTGATTATCATAACAGGTGAAGGAATTATTATCAGAACAGAGGTGAACCAGATTTCCCGCACTGGCAGAAATACTCAGGGGGTAAAAGTTATAAAAATTGATGAAGGCGATAAAGTAGTGGCTCTGGCCAGAGTAAGACCAGAGGAAGAATCCGGTGAGAGCGGGGATTTTGAAACAGCAGGACACATGGTCCAGAATGAGTTAAAAGTTGATGAAGGAGACCCTGATGATCTGGATGTTTTAATTGATAATGATTTTCTTGATGAAGAAGAAGATGATTTTTAAATAAAGTATAAAATAATATTATAAAGCAAAGCAGGTTATTTATTTAACCTGCTTTATTCTTTTATAGAATTGATATATTTATTCAGTTCCGGCCATCTGTCTCTCATAACAATCAGATTATATTTATTTATTAACATGATAGGTGTAATTACCACTGGAATATCGTATTCTCCATTTTTGATTGTTTTATCATAATCCCAGGTCTCATTCCTGGAAATAAATATAGCCGTCTTCAAGGCTGCCAGACTCAGAATATGAGGCATATTATCTATCTCAGCATTATGTTCACCTTTCGCTATAGCGAGACAGGATTCTTTATTTGCATTAGATCCTATTGTTATCGCTTGATCTATTAGATTTTTTTCCTTTACAATCTTTACT
>JAAYLO010000007.1 GCA_012521855.1 Halanaerobiaceae bacterium | reverse complement strand
CGGTAAAGGCTGCCACGGATAAGCCCCTGCAAAAGGGCAGTACCCATCTTTCCCAGTCCAATTATGGCTAGTTTCATATTATCACTATCCTTTTATCCATTTTATTGAGGCCTCCGGAAATACAGGATACTATTCCCGGATCTGGCCCTGGCCGTAAACAATATATTTGGTGGTTGTCAGTTCATTCAGGCCCATGGGGCCCCTTGCATGGAGTTTCTGATTGCTGATACCTATTTCAGCCCCCAGGCCGAACTGGTTTCCATCTGTAAAACGGGTTGAGGCATTGACATAGACTGCTGCAGCATCAACCTCCTGCAGGAAGCACTGGCTGTTTTTGTAATCATTTGTAATGATGGCTTCTGAATGCATGGTACTGTAAGTATTGATATGGTCAAGGGCTTCTTCAAAACTATCGACAACCCGGACAGCCAGGATATAGTCAAGATATTCAGTGGACCAGTCGCTCTCCACTGCCTCCTTCATTTCTGGAACAATCTCCAGGGCCTTCTTACATCCTCTCATTTCAACATCATGTTCATTTAGCAGGCTGTATAATTCCGGCAGGAAGTCTTCCGCAATATCTTTATGAATCAGCAGGGTTTCTACTGCATTACAGACCCCCGGCCTGCTGGTTTTGGCATTAAAGACTATATCCAGGGCCATCTCCCGGTCAGCTGATGAATCAACAAAGATATGGCAATTCCCTTCCCCTGTCTGGATAACGGGCACCTTTGATTCATTTACAACCCTGTTAATAAGGCCTGCTCCGCCTCTTGGAATAAGTACATCCAGGTAGTCATTTAATTCAAACAATACTGAGACTGCCTCCCGGTCAGTTGTCTGTATCAGCTGGACAGAGCCATCGGGCAGCCCGGCCTCAATTGCCGCCTCCGCTGCAATGGCGGCCAGTACCCTGTTGGAATTGAAGGCTTCTGAACCACCCCGCAGAATTACCGCATTACCAGCCTTGAGACAGAGTCCTGCTGCATCAATGGTAACATTGGGCCTTGATTCATAGATGATTCCGATAACCCCGAGGGGCACACGCATTTTACCGATCTGGAGGCCATTCGGCCTTTTCCACATCTGGATTACATCTCCCACAGGATCTTTCAGCTTTACCAGTTCCCTTAAGCCCTCAGCCATCCCCTTTATCCTTCCCGGATTCAATTCCAGCCTGTCCAGCATGGCACTGCTCAATCCGTTTTTCTTCCCTGCTTCCAGGTCCTTTTTGTTTTGACCGATAATGAGATCCATGGATTTCTCTAATCTCTCTGCTATGTTTTCCAGTGCCCTGTCCTTAAGCTCAGTGGATATACTGGCCAGTATCCTGGCAGCCCTTTTAGCTTTACTGGCCTGCCCTATAATCTCTTCTCTTATACTCACTACTATCCCCTCCTGTATTAATTTTAAAAAACTCCAGTACTCATCCAGATTTTATATGTTATCATTTTCCAGTACCAGGTTATCCCTGTGTATTACATCAGGACCGTTCATGTATCCCAGTATATTGGAAATCTCACTGGAATGATGTCCTTTGATTCTCTCCACCTCTTCAGCAGAATAATTTACCAGCCCCTTTGCTATCATTTGCTTTTCTTTATTCACTACAGCAACCGGATCTCCCTGTCTGAAGGAGCCTGTAACGGAGACAATACCTCCCGGCAGCAGGCTTTTCCCTTTTTCCAGCAGGGCCTGTTCTGCCCCTTCATCTATGGTCAGCTCGCCACAGATTGAAGGATTGTAAAGGAGCCAGTGTTTTCTCTTGCTGAGAACATTCCTGGCAGGCAGGAAAGTGGTACCGATAGAGAAATCTTTTTTTGCTTCCAGCATCTCCAGAATCCTGCTTATAGTATAAGGCTCACGGCCCGGCCCGATTACCATTGTTATTCCTGAACTGACAACTATCTTTGCCGCAGCTATCTTGGTCTCCATACCGCCTGTTCCCAGCTTGCTGCCTGCCCCTCCGGCCAGTTTTTCTATATCCGGGCTGATCTCCTCCACCTTTCTGATCAGCTCTACATTATCTTCTTTACGGGGATCACCATTATATAAGCCTTCTGTATCTGTGAGTATTATCAATAGATCAGCCTCAACCAGCCCCGCAACCCTTGCTGAAAGGGTATCATTGTCACCGAACTTAATTTCCTGGGTAGCCACTGTATCATTTTCATTGATGATGGGTATTACATCATGTTTCAATAAACTTTCCAGTGTATTATAGGCATTGAGATAACGGTTTCTATCCTCCAGATCACTTGACGTCAGCAAAACCTGGGCCCCGATAATACCATATTCCCTCAAAAACCTGTTGTAAATCGTCATCAGCTGGGCCTGGCCCACAGCAGCCATGGCCTGTTGTTCCGGAATCATCTTCGGTTTCGTACTGATGCCGAGTTCAGCCATCCCGGCAGCAATGGCCCCTGATGTCACAAAAAGAACATCCCTGCCCTGGTTTTTCAGGTCAACCATCTGGCGGAGAAAATGATCAATCCTGATTAAATTCAATCTCCCTCCGTCATGTGTCAGTGAACTGCTCCCAATCTTTATTACGATGCGTTTATAAAAACTCTTTTCCATTTCCCTCATTCCCTTTATATTTATGTAAAAAAACCCCGTTCCCTGACAGGAACGAGGTTCTGCTCGCGGTACCATCCTTCTTGACCAGTTTTTTAAAAGACTGGCCCTCTCATTACCTGCTTCCCCGTAACAATTGGAAAACAGGTTTACGATATAACGGCCGAAGACCGGAAAAGCTTAATTTATTTCACTTCCAACTCCCAGGCGGGATGAATAAAACCGTTATTATCAGGCTTACACCATTCCCTGATTCGCTTTAATAACTCTGTTTTAATCATTTCCTGTTCATGGTCTTTATTATCTTTCTTCTATTAATTTTAAATTATATCTGAGTTTTAATAATCTGTCAAGAGCCGGCTTTATCATGATAGTGTCAAGTTTTCTTTGGATTTTAAAAAAAGACTCCTTCTGT
>JAAYLO010000069.1 GCA_012521855.1 Halanaerobiaceae bacterium | reverse complement strand
TTATTGTTTCGGCACTTACTCCTTCTTCCAATGCTTCCTTTATCTTTTTCTGTACAGTATTCAGATCACCCAGTTGTAATGCTCTGGATATTTCATTTACTACTTCCATATATTTATTCCTCCTCTTTTTTAGTCTAACTAAATTGTATCTAAACATTTATATATATTATTGTAATTTTTTATTTTTTTCATGTAATTATTTAAGTTTTTTATTTCTGCTTTGATGGAAAATAATCATAGCCTGTGAGAGAAATCTCCCCAAAACTATTTGCCCACTCTGCCTTCAACTCAGAAGGCAGTTTCCACTTATCATAACAGTCAAGGAATACATCAACTATATCTTCAACACAGACTACTGTGTCATTCCACTCTTTATCTTTACCTGTCTTTATTATTTCTTCCGGAAAATTAACTATCCCGGCTGCTTCCTGCAGTCCGTTAACACACACAACATGGGGAAGAGCTGCTTCAACTCCGCATAAATATGTACACTTACCCCTGACGGCATCCATTGTAATCCAGATCTTCTCAAAGGGGTCAGCGTAAGGATTACCATAGTTTTTCTCTCTTCCATCTTTAAACCGTGCAATAATCCGGCAGTCTTTGTCCTGATCAAAAAAGACATCCGCTTTTTCGAATTCATATAAAAATCTGGGATTGACCCATTCATCACTGGCGTGTGTTGCCAGATACAATAACTCCACACCATTATCTGTGAATATCCGTGCTGCAGCTGTATCATAGTTTTCAATATCATTGGCCCTGTACAATTCAGCCTGAATTATTTGCGGCCAGCTGCTTTTTTCAATAATCTCACCGGTTATATAAAACATATTGTGTATATAGTGTGCTGTAGCATTACCGGCTACGCTATCCAGAATCCATCTGCCGTCAGAATCCTTTATTCTGCCTGCCCAGTCATTTCTATTATAATAGCTGTAACCCCTCGGCCAGACTACCATTGTCCTGAACCTGAGAGGTTTACCCAGTTCTCCTGCAATGATATCTTTCTTCAATGATTGTATTGCTTTACTGAAAGACCACTGATAGCCTATACTCACGATCTGGCCAGTATCCTGCAGGGCTTTCTGTATTTTCCGGCCTTCCTGTACAGTCGCTGTAAGGGGTTTTTCACAGAGTACTGATCCGCTGTTATTCAATACTTTTATGATCTGTTCACAATGGTACTGTATTGGTGAGGAAATACAGACATAATCTGCATTACTGCATTCGTAAAATTCATCAAGAGTTGAATATATGGGAATATTCCTTTTTTTTATCTCACCAATCAGCCTGGACTTTTCAGGATAAGGATCAACTACACCAGCCAGTTCGAAGTCGTCTCTTTTCTTCTCAAGCAACAATTCTTTTACATAGTTTTCCCCATATCCCCCTATCCCTACAAGCAAAACAGGGATATTTCTACCCAATTTCCTAACCTCCATCCAGGTCTGGTCTCCTTATGGAAAACCTTTTCCATGCCTTTATAATATCATAAACTTTTTTCGAAATCAAGATTTTGATCAAAAAAATATTCAACTCTGCATAAAAAAGGCATCTATCTATATAAGACAGATGTCCTCTATAAAATATTAAAATTGTACCATTTTCAGCTGAAAAAAATTTTTTCAGGCTGCCCGTAAGCCATTCCCTCTGCCAGTTTTACGGCCACATCAAGGGGCATCTGTCCCCTTTCAACCATCCTGCCCAGGACACTGGACATTACCCTCCTGAACATTTCTGTTCTGGAGCCGTATGAGATGAGTTTCCTGGAATCTGTCACCATACCTGCAAAATTACTCAGTATATCAATTGATGAAATCAATTTCAATTGTTCCTCCATCCCATAGGGGCTGTCATTAAACCACCAGGCAGCCCCCAGATATACACTGCGGAAGGCCCGGCTGAGTACTGCCAGTGTAGCCCAGTGTGTCGGATCCAGTGAATAGAGGATAATCTTTATCTTCCCATCAAATTCATTCAGGAAATATTTCAGGTTTTTTACCAGCTCTATTGACTGTGTAGAGATATCACCACCCGAATCCGGGCCTATTTGCCGGAACAACTTGTCATTATAATCCCTGACTGCCCCAATATGAAACTGGGTTGCCCAATTGGTCTTGCTATTCATTAAACCGAACTGATATAAAAGGTATGCCTTATAATCCCTGGCCTCTTCTGCTGAGAGCTCCTCATTATGATATGCCTTTTCATGGATCTCTGCAGCCCTCTTTTTATCTACTTCATATGTAACAGGCTCTTCTATTCCGTGGTCACTGGCCTTACAGCCATTCCTAGCGAAAAATTCATGGGAACTTTCCAGGGCCTTCAAAAATCCATCAAGGTCTGCTGTATCTTCATCATATCTTTCACCCATTGCGGTTACAAATGCCTTCCATTCTTTTTTTTCTATATTCATGGCTTTATCCGGTCTCCAGGTAGGGAGAATCTTTACTTCACTGAATTCTTCAGCTGCTCTTTTGTGGTGTTCCAGGGTAGATGTGGGATCATCTGTGGTACACATTATCTCCACATTCATTTCTTTTAGCAAACTCTGCGGCTTCATCTTATCTGATTTCAGTATTTCAGAAGTCTTTTCCCAGATCAGCTCTGCTGTATCCCTGGAGATAATCTCCTCAATCCCGAATCTCCTTTTCAGATCCAGGTGTATCCACTCATAGACAGGATTGCCTGCAAGCAGTGGAAAGACCTCTGCCAGGGCCAGCCATTTCTCCTTATTTGAAGCATTACCTGTTATCTTCTCTTCAGGAACCCCGCTCCTTCTCATCATCTCCCAGACATAATGATCTGTTGCCCCTTCCAGCTGCCAGATATCCCTCCAGCCCTCATTTCTGACAATCTCTTCAACATCTCCGTGATTATGGGCATCCAGGATAGGCAGGTCTTTTATCTTTTCATAAATTATTTGCCCGCTCTCATTGTCTATTAAATAATTATCATCAAGAAAAGCCATGCTTATCTCCCTCTCTATTATTATTTATTATTTTCCTCTAAAGTGTTACCCCTTTTTTGAAAATAGCAATCTCCCGGTATCCATTTTCTTCATTCCTGCTTCTGATCTCCCGGGAAGCCAGTTTAATGACAAAATCAAAAAGTTCGTCTGTCAATTCTTCCATACTCTTTCCCTCCAGTAATTGCCCTGCATCAAAATCAATCCATTCTCTTTTCCGTTCATAAAGTGCTGTATTTGTGGATATTTTTACTGTAGGTACCGGAGCCCCAAAGGGTGTACCCCTGCCGGTGGAGAATAGTATCAGCTGGGCCCCGGCAGCTGCCAGGGCTGTTGCAGAAACAAGATCATTCCCGGGACTTTCCAGTAATTGCAGACCTTTTCCCTGAATCTGTTCACCATAACGATTTACCCCTCTAACTATAACATTTCCACCTTTCTGGATACAGCCAAGGGATTTTTCTTCCAGAGTAGTTATCCCTCCTTCCTTATTTCCAGGTGACGGGTTCTCATAGACAGCTTGTTGATGTGAGAGAAAATAATCCTTAAAACCATTAAATAATTCCACGAGTTCAGTAAAAACACCTTCATTTTCTGCCCTGTTCATCAGGAGCTGCTCAGCACCAAACATTTCCGGAACCTCTGTCAGGATAACAGCAGCCCCCGCTTTCACCAGTCTATTGCTGAGTTCACCCAATAAGGGATTTGCAGTTATTCCTGAAAAGCCGTCAGAGCCGCCGCACTTCAGGCCTATCTTCAATTCTGATACCGGTACAGGCTCTTCCCTGCAATTCAGGGCATAATCCACGAGATGGCCCAATTCCTGAAGACCCGCATCAATATCATCTTCAACTTCCTGAAGTTTCAGAAACCTGACCCTTTCACCGTCAAATTCCCCCAGGAATTCCCGGAACTCTTCCAGGACATTGTTTTCACAACCGAGACCTGCTACCAGTACAGCAGCAGCATTGGGGTGCTTTACCAGCCCTTTCAGGATTTTCCGGGTATTGGAGAGATCATCACCCAGCTGTGAACAGCCGTAGGGATGGGGAAAGGCAACAAAACCGCCGATCCTGCCGGATTCCACCATCTCCCTGTATTTTTCCCGGGCCATCAAAGCCATCTTTTCTACAGCTTTATTGATACAACCGACAGTGGGAATTAGCCAGATCTCATTCCTGATACCAATCTGTCCGTCCTTCCGCCTGAATCCCTTAAAGGCCGGTATCTCTTTATCCATCTCCATCTCTTCAGCATAAAAATTAAAGCTGTAATCCTCCCTCTCCTTTAAAGCTGTCACCAGATTATGGGTATGTACCCAGGCGCCTGTTCTAATATCCCGGAGAGCCCTCCCGATGGGATAACCGTATTTTATGACCTTTTCGTCTTTCTTGATATCTCTCAGGGCAACTTTATGACCTGCCGGGATGTCATCTCTTATCTTTATTATATTTCCAGCAAAGCTGATTCTGCTGCCAGATTTAATATCTTTAAGCAATACAGCGACATTATCCTTTTTATTTATTTTGAACAGAATGTCTTTCATTTTATATCACACCAGTTCCCCGAGGCTTTCCCTTATACCCGCCTCTTCTATTCTCTGTAAATAAAAGCGGACTGCTGTTCCCAATCCGGAAAGTTTATTTAAATCCTCTCCCCAGAAACCCCTGTTCTGCAGCACTTCTCTGACCAGTTCTTCCAGACTGGTTTCTTTATTCCCATACCTTATCCAGAGATCTGCAAAAAATTCAAGGACCTCTGTCTCATCACTGACAAGATACTCTTCTCCATCACGATAAGCAATGAGTTTGTTCCCTCTTATCTCAGTACCTTTATAAAAGAAAATCAGGGCAGCCAGGGAAAAGACCAGCATATCCGGCAAACTGTCATTTTCTCCGACATATTTCATCAGGGAGGGTAAAACCCTTGTCCTGAACTTGGCAATAGAATTCAGGGAAATATCCAGCCATTTATGATCGATATAAGGGTTTTTAAACCGCTCAAGTACCTGGCCAGCAAAGGACTCCAGCTCCGCACCATCATATTCCAGGACAGGCAGGATATTCTGAAAAAGAGCCTTCCTGATAAAACTACCTGTCAATTCATCATTGACAGCATCCCTGACCAGATCGATACCGGATAGATAGGCAATGGAAAATGCAGCAGTATGAAGACCATTCAGAATCCTTACTTTCCTGGTACGATAAGGGGTAAGATCATCTGTCCACTGGACATTGAGTCCTGCTTCATGAAAGGGCAGCCTTCCCCTAATTGCCTCATCTCCTTCAATAATCCATGAGTAAAATATCTCTGCTGCAACAAGGTTTTCGTCACGATAACCCAGTTCTCCTTCAATTTTGCCTGTCTCCTTGAAGGGGTAGCTGGTCACTATCCTGTCAACAAGTGTATTCAGGAATATATTCTCCTTTTCCAGCCAGTTCCTGAATCCAGAACCAGGATACCATTCATCAGCCAGTCTGCAGACAATACTCTTTAAGGTATCGCCATTCCTTTCTATCAATTCTACAGGGATTATGATCATTCCCTTATCTGGAGCCCCGCCGAAGTGTCGGTAACGGTGGTAGAGAAAAGCAGCCAGTTTCCCCGGGTAAGAATCAGGCGGGCTGTCAGTCGGTCTGTCTTCAGGAGAGTAGCTTATTCCTGCTTCAGTAGTATTCGAAAGCACAATCTCAATCTCAGGATTCCCGGCCAATTCCAGAAGCTTATCCCACTGTGTATAGGCATCAAGACTGCGGCTGATACTCGCCACTATCTCCCTTTTCTCAACAGGCTCTCCATTCTCAATACCATGCAGGAGGACTGTATAGAGATTGTCCTGTTTGTTTAAATTCCCGGCCCGTCCCTCCGGTATGGGCTGTACTGCGACAACCCTTCCCTTAAAAAGACCTCTTTTATTCATCTGATGAAAGATCCAGTCACAGAATGCCCTCAGGAAATTACCCTCTCCGAATTGAAGCACTCTTTCAGGATAATCCAGTATCTCTAAAGGAAAGTCAGCCAGTCCTGTCCCCGGTAAAAACTCTTCCAGATATTTTTTGTTCAGGATTGGTAATTTCTTTTTCATCATCTTTTCACTCCCCGCTATATCAATCCCGGAATATCGACAGTCATCTCCTTATCGACCTATTATCTTTATATGCTCAACTGGACAAGAAAGAGAACTCTGGCCTTCATATTACTTAGCTTAATTGCATTATGTAAATAAGTAGAATATAATATTATCATAGCATTATGCTTATAGCAATAGAGAGGGTCTGTGTAATATAATGAGTGACGGATTTTTTATCGAACATGTAATAAGACCGGAAACTCCTTTTAATATGCCAGCCAGACACTACCATGAGCACTTTGAAATATATTATCTGCTCGATGGAGAAAGATATTATTTTATAGAAAACAGGGCATACCATGTTAAAAAGGGAGATATAGTCCTTATTGGCAAAAATATTTTGCATAAGACGAACACAACAGAAAGGCATGCCCATGAAAGAATACTGCTGCTCTTTGACAATGATTTTCTGGATAAGTTCATCGAAAACTCCGAAGATAAAGACCTGTACTATTGTTTCCGCACAGAGCAGAATGTTTTCTCTCTGGACCCTGAAAAACAACTATGGGTTGAAAATCTTTTGTTTAATATTATCAGGGAAAACAAAAACAAAGATATATTGTATCAAACTTATATTAAAATTTTAATTATAGAACTCCTGATTTTTTTAAACAGAATTGCAAAATCGAAAACACCATTTACGGATACTGACACAGATCCAATATATGAAAAAATTTCGGAGGTCGCCAGTTATATAAATTCCAATTATAGTGATAATTTATCCCTGAACAGGGTAGCCGAAATCTTCAATTACAGCCCTACATACTTGAGTAAAATCTTCAAGAAGGTCACAGGGTTTAACTTTGTAGAATACAAAAATAATGTAAGGATTAAGGAAGCCAGTAAACTATTATTAAACAGCGAGTTAAATATCACTGAGATTGCCAGCCGTACAGGTTATAACAACCTGACTCACTTTGGCCGTATTTTTAAAAAAATTACTGGATATTCACCGTTTGAATACAAAAAACTGAAAGATAACAAACTGACCCCCCGATAATATACTATTGTTTCTTGAGATACAATCTATCATCTTTTTCTATGAGCTCAATGAAAACCGGCCTCTCTTTTCCAGCTTCATTAGGTGTATGAATAGACAACATCATCCTTCCGTCAAAGGTTCTGAACAGCATGCCATGTCCTGCATCCTGGGCATATAAGGGTTCCGGCTCATGGACCCAGGGGCCTTTAATTGTCCCGGATTCAGAATGAGATACACCAACAGCATATATATTGTTTTCCACAAAGCTTGACCATAGCATCAAGAGTTTATTATTTTTTGTCCTATACAGGAAGGGGCCGTCAGTAACAAAACATTCTCTGCCGCGGACAACCCTTATACTTTTTGTCCAGGGGGCCTCAGAAGCCGCAAAAAGGGTTATAGGCTCTGCTGCTGTTCTCTTTAAATCCTCAGTTAATTTCAGGGCACAGATAGTGCCATCATATATCTGCACCCATTCATGACAGAACACCATCCAGGGGTTGCCATTATCATCGACAAAAAGAGTACCGTCAAGGGCCATCCACTCTGCGGGAGTCACAGCCTTATCCGAATGAGGTAAGTAAGGTCCGCCCAGACTGTCTGAAACCAGTATCTGCGTCCCTCTATTGTAACCATCTGCAATAAAAGTGGCAAAGAGATAATATTTATCTCCATACTTATGCACTTCGGGGGCCCAGAAATTCTTATTTGCCCAGAAACCTTCAGGCGGCCTGAAAGCCGGATGAGGGCCCTGGAAATATTCCAGATCCTCTGTTATGTAATAATCAAACCCGGTAGCAATCTGGTCCCTCCAGCAGTTCCTGTCAGTAGTGCCGAACATATAATAGACACCTTCTGATTCTACCGGTACTATAAACGGGTCCCGTATATAGACTTCTTCCCTTTTCAATACCCAGACAACCCCCAATCATCATTATTTTAATATTTCTATAATATACTGTATTCATAATTGAATCACTGATCAGATGATTAAACCGGAGATTTTGTCTGACAGTTATCAATTATGACAGGACTTATTTATATATATTTACTGATGGACTCAAACTCTACCTGCCAGTCATCCGGGAAAGCAGTTCCATCCCGTTCCGAATTGTCCCACCCGGCAGCCATCATGCCTGCAGCCAGTAAAAGGGCTCCATTTCCCGGCAGATAAAGGGGCAGGTCTTTTCTATCTCCCTGTCTGTTGTGGCCGTTTTTTAAATAGGTGTTTTTAGGTGTATCCATCAATAATACATCTACTGCTTCATCCTTTTTGCCCAGTCTCGCAGCTGTCATGGCTATCATGGGAAAATCCCAACCCCAGGCTTCTTCAAATTCCCAGACTCCTAAAACCTTATTGAAGGTATTTTCCATGATCTCTCTATCTACTTTATATCCCGGCAAAAGACCGAAGGCAGCCAGCATACTGGGATGGTCAATATTATGCTTTTCAAAAGTATTTTCTGCTCTTTCATGGGCCAGGTAGAGATTATTTTTGACAGGCAAATCAGCCAGTTTGCTGACAATTTCCTCCCACTTTCCGTTCCTTTCCATACCCAGTCTCTCCCGCCATTTTTGAGCAATAAGGAAGGCTGTATACCAGTACTCCAGTTCAAAGGCAGGATTCAAACAATCATTTTCATCAAAACACTCCTGGGCAGGAATCAAAGGCGCAGAGAGATTGTACCTGTCCTTTTCCTCTTCATACTCCAGATATGATTCCATGAATTTTGCAGTCTCTGCAACCAGTTCATAATAATTTTCCAGGACTGTTTTATCCCTCTTCTTTCTATACAATAATTCAGCATAGATGAGCGGATGAGGCTGCTGCCAGACCAGAAAAGGGCCAATGGCAGAAGGGCTGTCATGACCTTCCGGGCAGGCCATTTTGGGCCACCTGGCACCTGCAAAGCCCTGGGAACGGGCCAGTTCTTTTGCCACATCCAGTATCTTATAATACCACCAGAGGGATTTTTCCAGCAAAGCCTCCCTGTTCCAGAGGACAAAATGGGCTGCATGCCAGAAATGCATCTCCAGATGAAATTTGCCATACCAGCTGTTGGCTGTTAGGCCTGTCTCAGCCGGGGGTAATGTGCCGGAACACTGTACTGCCGTTAAATATTGTGACAGTACAATCCTCCTTTCCAATTCCTTTGCCCGTGGGTCAACAGTCCCGGAGAAATCTATCATGCCTCCATTCTTCCAGTAATTTTCCCAGTATTTAACACTTCTATCTTCAATCTCTGTGTAATCATTTTTCTTATTCCGCTGCAAATCATGACTGAAATTACAGACAAGGCTTATCTCATCTTTCTCACTGTCAAAGGTAAGCACAAATCTATGTTCATCAGTTCTTTCCAGCCGTATTTTTTCCGGACTATATATGTCTAAAAAATAATATTCTCTTTCAATGAATCTGCTAAAACTGCAGCCTCTGTCATCGATTTTCCTGCAGATTGTCCTGTGGCCTTCTTTGCTGCCCCAGTCAGAAGCAGTTTTATCAACTGCAGGATAAGGAAACTCTATCTCTATCCCCAGTTTCTTTTCAGCTAAGAGTTTTGACTTGACTTTAACTGCTATACTGTCTGTCAGGGGGTCACAGAGGGTCTTCACCTTTACATTTTTTCCTGCAATATTAAAATCACTGAAGATGATACCCTGCCACAGATCAAGTTTCTGCTGCAGGAACTCAATATCACCCGGTTCCAGCCTGCCGTTCCGGCCATAAAAACCTATTCTCCCTAAATTATATTTGTGTGGATTCTCCCTTAAATAATGAAAAAGTTCTTCCTGATTACTTTCATCAGAGGCAAAAGGTATTAGCTTACTGCCTCTTTTATACTCCTTCAGTTTCAAATCTTTTCTGCTGTATTTTTGACCGGCAAAACTATGCC
>JAAYLO010000068.1 GCA_012521855.1 Halanaerobiaceae bacterium | reverse complement strand
TATTAATACATACGATTGTATGTTATTTTTTACGCGTCTTCTTTTTCCTACTTTTTATTTTGATATTTATGAAGATATAATTAATAATGGTGAAGATGAAAAGGAATTATTAAGAATTATTAATAGAGTAAATGATTATGAAGAATTTTTAAGAAAAATATATACATATTTAAAAACAATAACCACCATTCCTGATATTGAATGGTTAAAAAAAACATAAAATAAAATTATTTTATGTTTACTACCTCTTTTACTTCTGGAACTTCTTCTTTAATAGCTGCTTCAATTCCATCTTTTAGAGTGATATCAAGCATATGACAGTTAGAACAAGCTCCTTTAATTTTGACATATACAATATTGTTTTCGTACTTTACAAATTCAATATTGCCGCCATCATTAACTAAAAAAGGCCTTAATTTGTCAATAATTTCAATAATTTTCTTTTCGTTTTCTTTCATATTCATCACCAACGCCATTATATAATATTTTCCCTTATTAGTAAAGCCTTTTTCTTTTTTTAATTATGTGATATAATTTTTACGAGGTGGCTTATGACCAAGTATAAAAAGGGAAAAATAGTAAAAGGAACGGTAACAGGAATTGAATCATATGGGGCTTTTGTATCACTAGATGAGTATTATAGTGGTTTAATACATATATCAGAAATATCTCATGATTTTGTTAAAGATATTCATGATTATGTACAAATAGGGGATATTATATATGTCGAGATTCTTGATGTTGATGAACAACTGTGTCAACTTAAATTAAGTATAAAAAATATAGATTATAAAAGAAATACTAATATAAGACGTAAATACATAAAAGAAATAGGAAGTGGCTTTAAACTTTTGGCGTCAAGGTTGCCATTTTGGGTTGACGAAAATCTTAAAAAACAAAAAAATAAATTGAATTCTATTGACAAATAAAGACATAAATGTTATATTTAATTACGTCTAGTTACCTTGTGGGCGATTAGCTCAGTTGGTTAGAGCACCTGCCTTACAAGCAGGGGGTCATAGGTTCGAGTCCTATATCGCCCACCATCTGCCGGAATAGCTCAATTGGTAGAGCAACTGACTTGTAATCAGTAGGTTACGGGTTCGATTCCTGTTTCCGGCACCAGTTTATGGAGGGATAGCGAAGTGGTCAAACGCGGCAGACTGTAAATCTGTTCCTTCGGGTTCGGTGGTTCGAATCCATCTCCCTCCACCAGTAATGTTTTGCTGCATTGCCTCGTAGCCAAGCGGTAAGGCACAGGACTTTGACTCCTGCATTCGCTAGTTCGAATCTAGCCGAGGCAGCCAATTATAGTTTGTCCCGTTAGCTCAGTGGTAGAGCATTTGACTTTTAATCAAAGGGTCATGCGTTCGAGTCGCATACGGGACACCATAAATTGTTGCCTGAGTGGCGGAATTGGTAGACGCACAGGACTTAAAATCCTGGGAAGGTCATACTTCGTGCCGGTTCAACTCCGGCCTTAGGCACCATTTTTTTTGGAGAAATACCCAAGTGGTTGAAGGGGTCGGTCTTGAAAACCGAGAGGTCGTGCAAGCGACGCGGGGGTTCGAATCCCTCTTTCTCCGCCAGTAGTGTTAATAATCTATCAACACAGATTATTTCCAATTTTTAATATCGCGGGGTGGAGCAGTCTGGTAGCTCGTCGGGCTCATAACCCGAAGGTCGTAGGTTCAAATCCTGCCCCCGCAACC
>JAAYLO010000067.1 GCA_012521855.1 Halanaerobiaceae bacterium | reverse complement strand
TTCTTACATTCTGGACAGCTTACACCTGTTTTTACTAAAAAAGGCTTTGTGTTTTTACATTCTGGATAACCTGAACAGGCCAGAAATTTACCGTATTTTCCATATTTTATTACCATCACCTTGCCGCATTTTTCGCAGACTTCCTCTGTCTCTTCACTTTCCAGTACTACTTCATCCATAGTTTTCAGGGCCTCTTCAAGTCTCCTGGCAAATGGTTGATAAAAATCTGCCAGAACCTTTTTCCAGTCATCTTTACCTTCTTCTATACTATCAAGACGGTTTTCCATTTGTGCTGTAAACTCTATATCTGTAACATCCGGAAAATGTTCACTTAAAAGATCAACAACTAAAAAACCCAGTTTTGTTGGAACCAGTTGTTTTCCATTTCTTTCAACATATCCTCTTGATATTATTGTTGAGATAGTTGGTGCATATGTACTGGGTCTTCCAATACCCTCTTCTTCAAGGGTTTTTACCAGGCTTGCTTCTGTATATCTGGATGGTGCCTGTGTAAAATGCTGTTCTGGATTATATTTTTCTACCTTCAAGATATCTCCTTCGCGAATATCCGGCAAGATTACATCTTCTTTCTGATTTGAATTGAGCACCTTCATAAAACCCGGGAATACAATACGTGAACCAGATGCCCGGAAAAGATATTTTTCCCCTGCCTTTATACTTATAGTAAGAACACTATAAACTGCAGGGCTCATCTGGCTTGCGACAAAATTACGCCATATCAGGTTATAGAGTTTATATTGATCCTCAGTCAAGTATTTTTTTATTTGATCAGGAGTGCGTTCAACAGAAGTAGGCCTGATAGCTTCATGGGCATCCTGAGAACTCCGGGAAACGGCATACTTTCTCTGTTTATCTGGTAAATACTGCTCTCCAAAATGCTCTTTTATATATCTTTTTGCATTTTCAGCTGCTTCATCAGAAATTCTGGTACTATCTGTTCTTATATAACTGATTAGACCGACTGTGCCTTCTTTTCCAAGATCTATACCCTCATATAACTGTTGGGCAAGATACATGGTTTTGTTTGCCGAAAAGCCGAGAAGATTTGACGCTTTCTGCTGCATTGTGCTTGTTGTAAAAGGCGGAGCAGGATTTCTGCGCCTGTTCCTTTCTTTTACCCTTTTTACCATAAAATCATTTTGCTTTATTTCGTTTATGATCATATCTACTTCATCTTTTTTTCTTATCCTGAATTTTCTTCCATTAATCCGTTGCAATTCGGCTGTAAACTTTTCGGTATCTTTACTCAGTTCCACTGAAATTGTCCAGTATTCTTCGGGTACAAAGGCTTCTATTTCTTTTTCCCGTTCACAAAGAATCTTTACAGCTACTGTCTGTACCCTGCCGGCACTTAATCCTTTCCTTACTTTTTTCCATAATAATGGACTCAATTTATAACCTACAAGTCTGTCAAGCAGCCTTCTGGCCTGTTGTGCATCAACAAGGTTTTGATTTATAGCTCTTGGTTTTTTTATTGCATTTTTAACCGCATCTTTAGTTATTTCATTAAACTCAATCCTGGCTTTAGCAGTATTTAAGTTCAAAGCCCGGTATAAATGCCAGGAAATGGCTTCACCTTCCCGGTCAGGGTCAGTGGCCAGAAGTACATCTTTACTGTTTTTTACTTCTTTTTTTAGTCTGGTCAATATTTTTCCTTTACCCCTGATAGTAATATAATCTGGTTCAAAATCTTCTTCTATATTTATTCCCATCTTGCTTTTGGGAAGATCAATAACATGACCCATAGTAGCTTCTACTTTGTAACCCTTTCCTAAAAACCTGGAAATAGTTTTCGCCTTGGCAGGAGATTCAACAATAATCAGTGTATCAGCACTTTTGCCTTTTGCCACATCAACACCTCCAACAAGTCCATTAGTTTATAAACCCATAATCATCTGGCATTATATCACTAAATTCTGATATTTTATTCGAAATAAGGTCCAGTTTCTGCTGGTCATCTATTACTTTTTCAATAATATCCCATAATTCAGCAATGGATACAAATCCTGTATGACTAAGCTGAATCGCCGTTTAAATAATCTCCTCACTTTCGTTTACAGACAACAGCCTGGAAAAAATCATTTTTATTATTAATCCTTGTATGTTAAGGGGAAGATACAATTTTTCGGCAATAGTAAATATTCTATTGTAATATGGAACCTGATCAGATTCAGCAAAGCCAATATTTTCTGCCTCTATTATCTCCGTACCATTATAAATTAATTCGAAAGCCTGATCAATGTCCCTTATATTATATCCTAATTCAAGAAGCTCCTGAATTATTACTTCTTCTTCCAGTAATATCTCTTCATCTTCTATCATTTTTTTGATTAAAATGCCGATAATCTCTATTACATCTTCATTCATCACTTTTCCCTCCCCATTCTTTTACTGCAACTATTATAATATTATAGAGGTTTAAGGAGACTTTGTAAACCCATAAAAAAATATTTTTTTCCTGGACCACGGGAAATAATACCTTTCAGCTCAAGCTTTATTAATGCTGTATTAATCTTTTCCGGGCTTTTATTACTCAGCCTGATCAGTTCATCTACTGTTATCTCCGTCTCTTCCCTGAATATTTCTACTAATTCCATTTCCTCTGCACTCAACTCAGGATAAAACATTCTGCTTTCCTTTTTTGAATCAATCTGCTCATCATCACCACAGCCTTTATACAGATATATCTCTTCTATAATATCCTTGGCCTCTGTTACCATTTTGGCTCCCTCTTTTATTAAATTATTAGTTCCGGTACTCTGTTGCCTGTCGATATTACCTGGAATTGCAAACAATTCCCTCCCCTGTTCCAGAGCCAGGTTTGCTGTAATCAATGAACCGCTTTTTTGAGCAGCTTCTACAACAAGTACCCCTGTACTTAAACCGCTTATTATCCTGTTTCTCTGTGGAAAATTTCCTGCCAGAGGTTCAACACCAGGGGGATACTCACTTACAACAGCTCCATTTTCCTGTATCTCAAAAAAAAGTTTTTTGTTTTCTGGAGGATAAACTATATCAAGTCCTGAGCCCAGTACTGCAATTGTCCTCCCCCTTGCATTTAGAGCACCTATATGAGCATGAGTGTCTATACCTCTGGCCATACCACTGATTACAGCTATACCTCTCTCAGCCAGCTCATATGCTATCTTTTCTGCTGTTTTCTTCCCATATGCAGTACATCTTCTGGAGCCGATTATACTGATTCCGATACTAGAGAGTATATTTTCCCCCTTATAATATATTACAGGGGGCGGATCATAAATATTCTTTAAGTTTTCTGGATAATCTTTATCCAGCAGAGTTAGATATTTTATCCCGTTTTTTGCTGTCCTCTCTAAAAGCTTTTCAATATCTAATTTCTCTCTTTCCCTTACTATTCTTTCTGCGAGAACACTGCTTCCAATGACTATTTCCAGTTCAATCTTATCTGCTTTCCAGATTGATAGGGGATCTCCAAAATGATTAATTAACTTATTCATCCGTATTGAACCCAATCCAGATATTGTACTGAGACCAAGCCAGTAAAAATCTGTTTCTTTCAAAATATACACCACCCATATTTCTATAAGGTTATTATATCACACATATGTTCCCTGTAAAGATATTTTTTCCATTTTTTGTTTTATTATTAGATATATAAACACTTTATAACATTTTTCATACAAATACATATATTATTATATATAATGAAAGGAGGCTCCCCTATGAAAAAAACAAAAACCAAACCTGTGCGGAAAGTCTTCAGGACCTTTAAAAAACAGTTTAAACTCCTGGATGTTGTAGCAGAGGCAGAGGTACAGCATTTTATAGAGAACTTAGTGCCCATTGAAATACTTCCAAATCTCCAACAAATTGCCGGAATAGTTGAGTTATTAGACCCAGTTGTATCAGTAACCTTTGACCGGGTGATTCTGCTTCAGAATAAAGCACTGGTTCAGGGAACTGTAGCAAAAAATATCATATATAAAAATACTGAGAATGATGTTGTTTATCTTGAAGAAGATCCTATTCTATTTGGAATAGATGTAGATTTACCAGGCTTAACACCTGTTTTCACTACAGGAAAATTCAACAGGGCTGTATTGACAAGCAATGTTGTCGAGATCGAGCCGGATAATCAGGGAACAAATGGCGGAATAAATGTACAGATCTATCCAACCAATATTTTTACTTTCCAGAGGCTCGCAACAATTGCTTTTAATGGGTCTGCTACAGTAATTGATCAAAAAATAGTCCTCGAGTTTATTATAAAGGTATCAAAATATATACAACAGGAGCTGGAAATACCCGAACCACAACCGGTATTTGAATGCAGAAGCATAAAGATTTGTAG
>JAAYLO010000066.1 GCA_012521855.1 Halanaerobiaceae bacterium | reverse complement strand
GTAGAGAGGAGGAAGCTGAATTTAATCTTTACCAGGATAAAGAAAAAGGAGCTCACTGTTCCTGAAAAACTTAAGATATTGATTGACAAATACTTTAAATATGTTTTTAATAATAAAAAGTTAGCCAGATTAATACATATAGAAACACATAGACCTAGTGTAGAAATTACCGGGGAAATATTTGATTTTATCCATGAAATACGGAAACATTTGAAAGAATTAATTCTGGAAGGAATAAAAGAAAAAAGTATATATGCTGAATACAATCCGGAAATGATAGTCAATATTATCATGGGTTTATCATATACAACAGTATTTTTTGCTTATGAAAATCCTGAAGAAATAGAATATTTATATGAAAAGGGACCGGAAGAAATATATCAGATGTTGAGCAGGGGAATCTTTAGAAAAGAAAAAGATGAAAAGGAGTGTGATCATTAAGGTGGAGAGAGATAAATTGCTTAAAAAAACTTTCATCACTGGACTCATATTTTTTATAATTTCTTTATGTGTTTGTGCAGAAGAGGCTATAAGCCTTGAAGATGTTTTAAAACTTGGTTTAAAGAACAATAAGGCTATTAAAGAGGGTGAAATTGAGCTAAAGAAGGCAGAGATTGATCTGGACAGCAGCAGAAGGGCCTTTTATCCGGAAATAAGTTTCAGCACATCTTATACCAGGCTGTTTCTGGATGATGATGGCGGTACAGGTATAGACATAGAACCTCCAGATCCAGCCCGCCTGGACGATCAAGATATGTATCTATTGGATTATATTAATAAAAATATGGTGTCTCCGATTTATGGTGCTTTTCGGGCAATGCAGCCTTATGAAGACAATTATCAGACCTCAATTTCTATTCAGCAGCCCATTTATCTGGGCGGAAAATTGAGACTGGCCAATAAACAGGCCGGGAAAGCCTTTGAACTATCTGAAGTCCAGTTTAATGAAAAAATCAATGAAGTATTGTTCAGCATTATTCAGTCATATTATGGTGTATTACTGGCTGAAGAGAGGGTAAAGATAGAAGAGGAGGCCTTCAATCTCTTAAGGGAACACAAAAGAATAGCTGAGGTCAGTCTGGAGGCAGGTTTAAGTATAAAAACAGATTTACTCCAGGTAGAGATTGAAGAAAGCAGGGCAATGTACAGTCTGCAGACAGCCCGTAATGACCTTAAGATGGCCAGGAAGATGCTGGGTAATATGATCGGCCATGACTTAAGTAAATACAGTTTTCTTGAACCTGATTTTGATTATGATCCAGAACTTGATCTGGAACTGCAGTATCAAAGAGCCAGGGAGAGAAGGGGAGAGTTTAAACTACTTAATATAAATAAGGAAATGCTGGAGCTCAGTTTAGAGACAGAGAGTAACCCTTATCTGCCTGTTCTGGTCCTTATAGGCAATTATCAATGGCAGGATAATGAACTGTCCTTTGACAATGGAACAGGAAGTATTACTTTTTCCCTGTCCATGAATATTTTTGATAAGGGTTTAGCAAAGAATACAGCTGATAAATTGAGGAATGATCTTGAGAAACTGAAATTACAGAGATCAAACCTGGAAGAAATGATCAGGCTTGAAATTGAAGATATACTCCTAACAATCGAGGAAAACAAAAATAATATGGAATTACAGGCAATGAATCTGGAAAGAGCACAGGAAAACCTTGAATTAGAAGAAAAAAGATATCAGGCTGGAACTGCTACCAATATTGATGTAATGAATGCACAGCTGGTTTTAAAACAGACGAAAATAAGCAAAATACAGTCTGAATATCAATATCAAATCAGCGTATTTCAATTGTTGAAGAACACGGGTTTACTGGCAGAATATTTTCAGGAGGTAGTATATTATGTTGAAAGTTAGAAATATAAAGAGGATTTTGGTGTTGCTGGTGTTTACGATTATGATTACTGATGTTGTTCTGGCTGCTGTACCGGTCAGTGTCATGGAGGCAGAAAGAAAGGAAATTTCCAGTTTTAGAAGGGTCAATGGCCAGATAGAAGCTTTTGAGGATATTCAAATATCCACAAAAACCGGGGGTATTATTGAAAAAATACATGTCCGGACTGGTGACCGGGTAAAAAAGGGCCAGCCTCTTTTTCAGTTTGAACAGGAAGATATCAGGATCCAGCTTAAACAGGCAGAAGCAGCCGTAGAAATAGCCAGAGCGACTCTTGAAAAAATGATCAAGGGTACGAGTGAAGAACAGATCAGGGCCGGAGAAGCAGGGGTTAAGCAGGCTGAGGCAGCCCTGAGGATAGCCAGAGCCAATCTGAAGATGCTTCAGGACGGTGCTTCTCTTGAGGATAGAGCAAATATAGAGGCAGTATATCAACAGGCCCTTGCTTCATATGAAGGAGCAAAACAGGCTCTTGAGCTGGTTGAATCCGCATATCAGGATAAAACAGCCCAGAAACAGCAGCTCCTGGCTGCAGAAACACAGCTAAAATCTGCAGAAAAGCAGGTTAAGCTCGCTGAAGAGAGACTGGCACAGGCCGTAACAGCCTTTGAACAGGTAGAAACGGAGTTCAGGAGAATAGGATATCTTTATCAGGAAAAGGCAGTCAGCAAGAATCAGTATGAGATGATAGAGAGCCAGTACAAAAACGCCCGGTCAGCTGTTGAAAGTGCCAGAATCGGGAAGGAACAGGCGGATATTGCACTCCAGGGTGCAAAAGAGAGCTATCTTCTGGCGGAAGAAAATTTCACTAATCCTATACAGCTTGAACAGCAATTAACTGCTGCGAAAACCCAGTTGAAAGTTGCTGAAGCAAATGTAAATATTGCCAGGGCAAATCTCGATAAGGTAGAAAAAGGAGCCAGGGAAGAAGAATTGATGATAGCTTTATCCAATGTTGAACAGGCGGAAGCTTTACTGGAGAGTGCTAAAGCCCAGTTTGACCAGTTGAAGAAAGGTGCCAGTGCAGAAGATATTCAAATAGGTAAGGCAAACCTGAAACAGGCTGAAGCTGTTCTGGAACAGGCAGAAAAGCTGCTGGAAGATACTATTATAAGGAGCCCGATTGATGGTATTGTCGGGCAGATAAACTTTGATGAAGGAGAAATGATTGGACCCGGGATACCGGTTCTTAATGTGGTAAATCTGGATAAAGTTTATATAAGTGTAAATGTAACAGAAGATCAGCTTATTTATCTGGAGAAAGGCCAGAGGGTTGAAGCAAGACTCCTGGCTTTTGAAAACATGTTTCTGGAAGGGGAGATTGAGTATCTTGCCCCTGTAGTGAATCCAATGACCCAGGCTTTTCCTGTAAAGATATTGGTAGAAAATAAATCAGGGAGACTAAGGGGAGGTATGTTTGCCGAGGTATATCTGCCGGTGAGAAGTAAAAAGGAAGCACTGGTAATACCAATTTCAGCAGTTCTTGATCTGGAGAGTAATCCTTTTGTCTATATAATAGAAGAAAACCGGGCAGTGAGAACAGCTGTAGAAACGGGGATAATCAGTGGTGATTATATTGAGATAGTTAATGGAGTAGAACCAGGACAGAAAGTAGTAATAAAGGGTCAGGATTATTTAGATGACAAGATGCCGGTAGAGGTGGTAAAATAAATGAAACTATCAGATATTGCTTTAAATCGCCCTGTAACTACGATCATAATGGTTTTTTTGGTGGTCCTTCTGGAGTTTATAGCTTTCAACAGGATAGGGATTGACCTTTTCCCTGATATTAGTCTTCCGGCAGTGGTTGTAATTACAAACTATGAAGGTGTAGGCCCTGAGGAAATTGAAACAATGGTTACCAGACCAATTGAGGGAGCTATTGCCACTATTACGAATATAAATAATATCAGCTCTATCAGTTCAACAGGCAGTTCCATAGTAATAGCTGAATTTAACTGGGGAACGGATATGGATAAAGCCACAATGGATATGCGGGAAGCAGTTGATCTGATTGAAGCTTATCTGCCTGATGAAGTCAGCAAACCGATGATAGTCAAGTTTGATCCATCCATGCTTCCTATTATGCAGCTGGGTGTTGCCGGCAAGATTGATCTGGCCAGTTTAAAGACATTGCTGGAGAAAGAGTTTGTACCGGTACTGGAACGCCTGGATGGTGTTGCCCAGGTCAGCCTGGTCGGCGGACTGGAAAGGGAGATACTGATAACTCTCAATCAGACAAAAATGAATAACTATCATATCTCTTTTTCCAATGTAACTACTGCTTTAATGATGGAAAATATGAATCTGTCAGGCGGGCATATCAGCAGGGGAGATAAAGATTTGCTGGTCCGGGTGACCGGTAAATTTGATTCTGTTGAAGAAATAAAGAATATATTGATACCTACTGCTACTGGATATGTACTACTGGAAGATATTGCAGAAATAGAGGATACATATAAGGATATAAGCAATCTTTCCAGATTAAATGGAGAGACCTGTATTGGCGTCACAATCCAGAAACAGACTGATGCCAATACCGTTGACGTTTCTGATAGAGTAAATAAAGAAATAGAAAAAATACTTGGGGAAATAGATGTTGATATTAGAGTAATACCTGTCATGGATCAGGCCTCCTTTATTAAGACTGCCATAAATAGTGTGGGGATGAATGGTATAATAGGAGGTCTTCTGGCAGTACTTATTCTCTATCTTTTCTTAAGAAACTACCGTAGTACACTTATCATTGCAATATCTATCCCAGTGTCAATAATTGCAACTTTTATGCTGATATATTTTGCTGACCTTACACTGAATCTAATGACACTTGGCGGTTTAGCACTTGGTATAGGGATGCTTGTAGATAATTCAATAGTTGTACTGGAGAATATATATCGTTATCGGACTCTGGGATATAACCGTTATGAAGCAGCCCTTCACGGTGCTCAGGAGATCGGGACGGCCATTACTGCTTCTACCCTGACCACCATTGTGGTCTTTCTGCCGATCGTATTTATGGGTGGTATTGCAGCAGAAATATTCAAAGAACTGGCCCTGACTGTTTCCTTTTCCCTGATGGTATCACTGGTGGTGGCCCTCACCCTGATACCGGTAATGTCTGCAAAAATGTTGAAAATATCTTCTGATGAAGGTAAAAAGGGAAAGGCTCTCTTTGAGAAGATTAAAGAACTCTACAGGAAGTCACTGGCCTGGTCCCTGGACCACCGGGCTCTTGTCAGTATTGTATTTATTGCCGTACTTATCTTCAGCCTCTTATTTATTCCATTTATAGGAGCAGAGTTTATACCAGAAATGGATCAGGGCCAGTTTACCATAAATATAGAGCTGCCTCTGGGAACATCCCTGGAAGAAACCAATAGAATTACTGCCGCAATTGAGGATATAGTACTTAAGCTGCCTGAAACTGCAGGCGTACTGGCCAATGTGGGTTCTTCAAGTGATTTGATGGCGGTCATGGAAACTTCCAGTTCAGATCTGAGTAGTTTGATTGTACTCCTGAAACCCCGGTCTGAAAGAGAAAGAAGTACCAGTGAGGTCATGGAAGATTTGAGGGAGAAAATAAGGGTTCCCGGAGCAGATATATCTATTTCGGCTGTTAATATAGCAGAAATAGCCGGTAGTCCAGTCTCTATCAAGATTAATGGAAATGATCTGGCACTATTAGAAGAACTGGCTCTCAAGGTTAAAGATGTGATGGCGGGAATAGAAGGCATCAGGGAGATTGAGGACAGTATTTCAAAGGGCAGGCCGGAATTACAGATTAAGATAAACAGGAGTCTGGCCGCACAGTTTGGTTTAAGACCGGCACAAATCGGTGCTGTAGTTAAATCAGCAATAAGCGGAGATATTGCAAGCCGGTATGAAGTAGCGGGTGAGGAAATTGATATCAGGGTACGTCTGGATAAAGAGGATATCTCCAGTATAGAACAGTTAAAAAATCTTTTGCTTCCCTCACCGACAGGAGCCCTGGTCCCTCTGGAAAGGGTTGCTGAATTCCGCCTGGCTACCGGAGCAAGACAGATACTTAGAGAAAATCAGGTCAGATATGTTGAAATTACTGCAGAATTGTACAACACAAACCTGGCAAAGGTTATGCCCCTGATACGTGAGAAAATTGAAGAGAGTATAGATTTACCAGTAGGTTATCAACTGGAATATGGGGGAGAATACAGTGAAATGATGGAAGCCTTCAGTGATCTGTATTATACTGCATTACTGGCCATTGTGCTTGTCTATATGGTAATGGTTTCACAGTTTGAATCACTGGTCCATCCATTTATAATAATGTTCACAGTACCAATGGCTGCAATCGGGGTTATCTTCGCCCTGCTTTTCTCCGGCCATACTCTCTCAGTAATCTCCTTTATCGGGATAATTATGCTGGCAGGTATTGTTGTCAATAATGCTATAGTAATGATTGATTACATTAATACTTTAAGAAATAAGGGTAAAAATGTAAGAGAGACCTTGCTGGAAGCCGGCCCTGTACGTCTGCGCCCTATTTTGATGACTACATTGACTACTATTTTGGCCCTGCTGCCACAGGCAATAGGAAGAGGCGAGGGAAGCGAATTATCTTCACCGCTGGCTGTAGTTGTAATGGGAGGCCTGATTGTCTCTACATTTTTAACATTATACCTGATACCAATAATCTATTCTTTTATTGCAGGGATAAAGAAGAAAGCAGTACATGAATAAACGGGATTATCAAAAGGAGGAGATGGAGATAGCTATATATTTTGATCAGGAAGAGAAATTATTCCATATTCAGTCAAAGGATATGAGTTATATATTTGATATTATGGATAACGGCCAACCGGGGCATCTTTATTGGGGCAAAAAACTTAATGCTTTCAGGAAAAGGAAGAGGCCTGCAGATGATTTCCGGGGTATCCTGACAGCCCTTGGCCAGGAATATCCCGCCTATGGCACACTTGATTACCGTTACCCCGCCTATCAGGTACAGCGGGATAATGGTACAACCATTACAGAGTTAAGATATGACTCACACCAGATAATCAAAGGGAAAGAAAAACTTAAGGGTTTACCGGCTACATATGTTGAGGATGATGATGAGGCAGAAACCCTGAAGGTCAGGCTTTTAGACCCGCTTGCAGGATTAGAAGTAATCCTCAGTTATACTGTTTATTCTGATTATCCGGTTATAACCAGGTCGGCGCTTTTTAAAAACACGGGGGACAGGTATCTCTATATCTTGCGGGCTTTAAGTACATGTGTTGATTTTCCCGATAGTGATTATTATTTCCTCCAGTTATCAGGCGCCTGGGCTAGAGAGCGTAATCTCATAAAAAGGCCCCTTCTGCCTGGGGTTGTCTCCATTGATAGTAAGAGGGGAAACAGCAGCCATGAGCAAAACCCATTTATGGCCTTGCTTAAGGGGAATGCTGATGAATATCAGGGGGAGGTCTATGGATTCAGTCTGGTCTATAGCGGTAATTTCCTGGCCCAGGCTGAAGTAAATAGATATAATCAGACCAGGGTCACAATGGGTATAAACCCCTTTGATTTTAGGTGGAAGCTGGAAAAAGGAGAAGAGTTTCAAACACCTGAAGTAGTCATGGTTTATTCAGATTCCGGTTTAAATAAAATGTCACAGGTTTTCCATAATATTTACAGGAAGAGGCTGGCCAGGGGAAAATACCGTGACCTGGAAAGACCGGTACTCATTAATAACTGGGAGGCAACATATTTTGATTTTAATACAGAAAAAATACTGAAACTGGCCAGAGAAGCCAGTGAGCTGGGTATAGAGTTGTTTGTACTTGATGACGGCTGGTTTGGCCGCCGTAATGATGATACCTCTTCACTGGGTGACTGGTATGTGAATAAGGAAAAACTACCGGAGGGCTTAAAATATATAGCTGATGAGATAAACAAAATGGGGATGAAATTCGGCCTCTGGTTTGAGCCGGAGATGATCTCACCTGACAGCAGGTTGTATGAAAAACATCCGGACTGGTGTATTCATGTTCCTGGGCGGAAAAGGTCTCTCTTACGGAACCAGCTGGTCCTGGATTTATCGCGGCAAGAGGTCTGTGAATATATAATTGAACAGGTTTCGTCTATACTTGAAAGTGCCAATATTTCCTATGTCAAGTGGGATATGAACAGGCAGATGAGTGAAATCGGCTCAGCTGCACTCCCTGCTGACAGGCAGAGAGAGACTGCCCACAGATATATTCTTGGCTTATACAGGATCCTTGAAGAGATCACATCCCGTTTTCCGGATATATTGTTTGAAAGCTGTGCAGGCGGCGGCGGGCGCTTTGATCCGGGAATGCTCTATTATATGCCCCAGACCTGGACCAGTGATAATACAGATGCCATTGAACGCCTGAAAATACAGTATGGTACAAGCCTGGTCTATCCATTAATCTCAATGGGCGCACATGTTTCTGCTGTCCCAAACCATCAGGTAGGCCGTATAACCCCTCTTAAGACCAGAGCTGACGTGGCTTTCTTTGGCAATTTCGGCTATGAACTTGATTTAACTTCTTTAAGCCAGGAAGAGAAAGAGGAGGTCAAAAAACAGATCCAGTTTTATAAATCTGTCCGGAGACTGGTGCTGGAGGGCAATTTTTACCGCTTACTGGATCCCTTTACAGGCAATAATACTGCCTGGATGCTTGTTTCAGAAGACCGGGAGGAAGCCCTGGCAGCTTATTACCAGCTGCTGGCAGAACCGAATCCGGGGAGATATTCCATCAAGTTGAAAGGCCTGGACCCGGATAAAAAATACAGGATAGTAGAGACAGATGAAGTTTATGGCGGAGATGAGTTGATGTATGCCGGGCTGGAGATTGAGATAAATCCTTTCCGGAATCACGACTTCAGGAGTTTTATCTGGAAACTGGAATCAGTTTAAATGTAAATAAAAAAACAATAGACAGGGCTCCCTTTATTCTGAAACGGGATCCCTGTCTTTTTTAAAATAGAAATAAGCTTAAAAGGATATTAGCTTCCTGTAAAAAGGAATTAGCATAAATTTATTGAATAATAATATTAAATAGGAAAAGGAGGTATGAAAGATGTCCATTGTTATGGCCGCTTTGACACCACATCCGCCTTTGATAATCCCTGAAATAGGTAAAGAGAGCAGAGAGGGAGTAAGACGGACCATTAACAGTATGGAGGAAATATCTGAAGAGATCAGGAGCAAAGAACCGGATATTCTTATCACTATAAGCCCGCACGGACCTGTATTTACAGATGCAATCAGTATTCTTGATAAGGAAAAACTGGAAGGAGATTTTTCAGATTTTGCCTGTCCGGAGGTCAGACTGGTGATAAAAACAGATCAGGCCTTCATAAAGAGAATCAGGGAAAACTCAAAACAAAAGGGGATTGAGGTTATGACTCTTTCCTCAGGAGATCTGATGAGATACAACTATCCCCCCAGACTTGATCATGGAGCGCTTGTACCACTATATTTTATCAAAAAAGCCGGTATTGATGTTCCGGTAATTCCAATTACAATGGGGCTTCTGGAGTATGAGAAACTCTATCAGTTCGGAAAGATTATCGATGCTACAGTTGCTGAGATGGGTTTCAGGGCAGTAATTGTGTCAAGCGGGGATCTGTCACACCGGCTGAAACCAGGCGCACCGGCAGGTTATAACCCACAGGGTGAACTTTTTGATAGAACACTGATTGAATTACTGGAAAAAGGACAGTACCGGGAGGTATTGAAGATGGATACCCGTCTGATTGAAAAAGCCGGTGAATGCGGCCTCCGCCCGATAATTATTATGCTGGGTGCTATCTCAGGCCAGAAGTTCAGGAGTGAAGTCAAATCATATGAAGGTCCTTTCGGGGTAGGTTATGGAGTTGTAGGTTTTTATCTAGAAGAGAGCTAGAAAAATCAGGGCACCGGGAGGTGGAAAAATGGAAAGAGACAGCATTTATGTGAAACTGGCCTGGAAAGCCATAGAGGAATATGTTCAAAAAGGAACAGTGGACAGTAGTGATATATTGCCTCATCCCCTGCCGGAGGAGCTGGATAGAAGGGCAGGAGCCTTTGTTTCAATTAAGAAAGACGGCCAACTCAGGGGATGTATAGGGACCATAGAAGGAGTCAGGGACAACCTGGGAGAAGAGATTGTCAGTAATGCTATCAGTGCTGCCAGCCGTGATCCCCGTTTTCCGGCAGTTAAAAAAGAGGAATTGCCGGAACTTGAAATCTACGTTGATGTCCTTGGAATACCGGAAAGAGTGGATGATATAGACAAACTCGATCCACATAAATATGGAGTGATTGTCGAGAAGGGTTTTCACCGGGCAGTATTGCTGCCGGATCTGGAAGGGGTAGATACAATCCAGAAACAACTGGAGATTGTGCTGAGAAAAGCAGGCCTGTCCCCCTTTGAAGACCTGAAAAATGTAGATATATATCGGTTTACTGTTAAGAGATACAGGTAGGTGAGAAAAATCAAAGAGGCTTTTTATTACAGCAGGAAAGATAATGGGAAGCTAATGTGCCGTCTCTGTCCGCATAATTGTTTGATAGCACCCGGGAAACACGGTCTCTGCAGGGTCAGAATAAATAAAGAGGGGAAATTATTTACGGAAAACTACGCCATGATAAGCTCCCTTAATATTGACCCGATAGAGAAAAAGCCCTTATATCATTATTACCCGGGTACAGAAGTTTTTTCTATCGGCAGCTATGGCTGTAATCTGGCCTGTCAATACTGCCAGAACTGGCAGATAAGCCAGGTTAAACCTTCTTTACGGGAAATACCGCCTGCCCTGCTGGTAGAGGCTGCGAAAAAGACTGGCAGTCCGGCTATTGCCTATACTTATTCAGAACCATCTGTCTGGTATGAATATATCAGGGATACTGCCCCGATTGCCAGGGAAGCAGGTTTAAAGAATATCATGATAACAAATGCCTATATAAGCACAGAAGCTCTGGAAGATCTGATACCATATCTTGATGCTGTTAATGTTGATTTAAAGGCATTTTCCGGTGAATTTTACCGGAAATACTGCCGGGGCAGCCTTACACCCGTACTGGAAAATATAAGGTTATTATATAGGAGTGGTGTACATATTGAATTAACCACTTTGCTTATAAATGGTTACAATGACTCAAGAGATGAGATAAGGGATTTATTATCATGGGTAAAGAGCCTCAGCCCGGATATTCCTGTTCATTTCAGCAGATATTTTCCGGCATACAGGTTTGAGGAGCCCGCTACACCGCTGGAAAAAATGAAAGAGATCTTTCAGCTGGCAGAAGATCATTTGAATTTCGTATATCTTGGAAATGTAAATTTAGAGGCGGGTAATGATACCAGCTGCCCGGTGTGTGATTGTCTTTTAATAAAGCGGAATTATTATCAGGTAAAGAGTATTCTAAAAAAAGCAGAATGCCCGGAATGCGGCCAGCCTGTCTATGGCAAATATTAAAAGCTGATATATTCGAATCCATAGATATAGGTAATATAAATGGAGTAATAGGCTGCGATAAAGAGAGATGAAGTGATAATCGAATCTCTTTTCTTGTAAAGAAGAATACTGATCATTGCTGCCAGTGTATTTAGAAAAATCCTGCCCGGGTTTACTTCAACCAGAATAATTGAATATAATAATGAACTGAATAGAAG
>JAAYLO010000065.1 GCA_012521855.1 Halanaerobiaceae bacterium | reverse complement strand
GGGTATATATAGCCCCCCTCATAAACCCAGCTGTCCCTGTCAAAATAGTAATTCAGGTCCCAGAATAGATTCCTGCCGGTAAAAAGCTCACCATAAAAACCGATTCCCCTGCCGATGCGAAACTCATCCAGTTCCATGGGCACGACAAACTTCAGGCTTATTTTATAATCAGTCCCCTTAAGGAAGTGTATCCACCAATCTCCCTGTAGTTTAAATGTATCTCCATCATAAATGATGCAAATACCTGATGAGTTTATATCATTAACCCTGCTGCCTATCCTTAAATCCAGGAATTTCAGCGCATCCAGATCACCCCGGATTGAATATGATACCTGGTCTATTGAATAAGCATTTGTATTACCCGTAGACAATAATACTGATAATATTATTATACTACAAATTATAACATTTTTCATTTAAAACCTCCCATAATAATCTTTTTTCATTAAGCTTTACTCAGAACCGATTATTATAGCATTATTTAATAAGCGCTCCCCACTGGGATTATTCATTGTAAAACCTCTGACAACCATACTGGCAGAATTTCCCCCGTCAAGGTTCATACCATCAAGAATTCCGTAATCTTTCATGATTTGAGCCAGCTGTTCTAAAGTAATACCAATACTATATCCAGGCTGTCTGCCGTCAACAGTAAAGAAAACCAGCCGTTTATCCTGAGTTATACCCACTGCTGACCGTGGAGCTCTTCCAACAGCTATATCAGCCTGAAATTCCTCATCACTTGAGTTTATATATATATCACCATCTTTTACTAAGCGGGGACCGGCGGAGATGGCCATAATAACATTTTTCTTATTAAAGTCAGGAGTGAAAACATCTTTTTGTAATATAAATAATCCGGGATTTATAAAGACCAGTTCCTGACAGGCACTGCCATGAGCCTGAATTACATAGCCGTTTTCAGGAATTATAGTTCCCTGTTCTTTTTCCTCAGAATAAAAATTGAGTTCCTGGACTATATCATCTACAACAAGCAGTTCCAGCATGCCGGATTTCAATAATGGCGCCCTCTCACCATAGTATTTATTAAAGAGTACTGTCTGATTATTTCCTGGTTTTCTATTTACACCATCGATATAAATTTTGTTCCTCAGTGTTTCCAGATAACCTTCCCAGTAAACCCGCTCAAAGAAAACCTCATTTTCATCAGTAAGCAAAAGGGCAGTCCGGTCTTTAACCGGTTCTGATACAAGGGTATTATCTATATAAATTAATCCTAAAGGCCTGCTATAATCAAAATATCCTCCGTTTATACCGGCCAGGGCACCATGCTCTTTTATTATCGATTCCAGTGAATCCAGGCCCGGTACCCTCCCCTGGGCCAGTACCGGCCGGAAGTATAAATTCCTCCTATTCAAATCAAGATCCAGAACTGTATAGACTACCGGTCCCTGCCAGTTAATATACCGCATCTCCTTATAGCGCAGACCCCATTTAACCTCAGCATCTACTGCTGTATAGGTAAATCCCTGTATATTGAGATCTATCAATCTGCTTTCTGGAAAGAGCCCGGCCAGGATATTTTTATAATCAGAGCCCGGCAAAGCCTTTTTCAGATATTCATTTATTCCAGGCATGGACAATTCAGTTAAAATTTCCCCTCTTTTTTCATCTCTCCTTCCCAGAATCTGCCCGTCTGTCATCCTGCTATTATGAAGTATTCTTTTATCTGTTGTCATACCTTTATATAATGAATTAATTAATGGCCTGTTGTCAGTACTTAATATCTCATAGAAAATATTGGTCCTGAGTAACACTGCATAAGCTTTTATTATTTCATCTGTCTCTGCCTCTTCCAGATCAGGATTTAAATCACTTAATATACTGTCAATAATTCCACCTATGATATTGTCAATCTTTGTTCTATTTATTATTGTCAGGCCTCTATTATCAATTTCAAATGATGTTATTCCAGAATAATTGCCATCTGCCATAAGAAAAGAACCTTGATAAAATAGTTTTTGTCCACTAAAAACCACTTCATTATCTTGATTATATAAGTATATTTTCTCCCTCGACTGCCCTTCTTCACTTACTTTTACAAGCCAGGGGTTCCATCCCAGCTCTTTCAGTCCCTCTACCACTTCCCGGGAAGATTCTTTATCCTTATATATCCCCAATCTTATCTTGTACAGGCCGTCCTCTTCCACTATGCTTATATCCTGGTACCCTTTCTGGTAAAGGTCATGATAAATTTCCTCTGCTCTATTCCTGCTCCCGCTGGCAAATACCTGTATCCTGTAGTATTCCCTGGAGGCAACACCCTGTTTCAGGGTATAGGGCAAACCCTCTTCCAGCTCACTATAATTATTATCATCAAGCCTGGTCACCCTGTTATTGGCAAGAGCAGTAAACATTATTTCTTCAATTCCTTCATCTAGTATAATGCTGACTTCTTTACCACTCTTGATAAAATTTTCCATTTCTGTGTAAAAAAAAGCGGCTTCTGCATCAAATACAATAATCCCTGATAGTAATAATGCTATAACATATATTATTAAGTATCTCTTTATCTCTTACACCCCCGCAAATAGTTCATTATTATTGCTCCTGTTGTTTTAACTGCTCATATAGAATTCTACCCAATGAACTAAAAGCTGCCTGTTTTACACTGTTCTTACTGTATTCTTCATCCAGCATATCAGTAAAAACATCTTCTGCAAAACCGCCATTCATTAAGCCATTTTCCGGCACAGTATTTCGCATGCTTTTTAACATTTCCTTTATTAAAATAGAAACAAATTCATCTGCAAGTTTCTGAAGTAAATTATCGTCATCCGCCTGCTTAAGACCTTCTGCCTGTTTCAGTTTATTTGTTTCTTTGCTGAAAACAGCTTTATTATAATTCTGTAAAACTAAATCGGTATTTATATCCATACTGACACCCTCTTCTCTCTATTATAACAGATAAGCACGGCCTATCTCAACTCTAATTCTGCGTGTAAAGCCCCATGGGCTTTTATTTCCTGCAAAATAGCAATTATATCACTGGGTGCAGCCCCTATAGCATTTAATGCAGCAACCAGATCCTGAACTGTATTATTGGCAGGTATTACTGCAAAATGAGCACCTTCCTCATTGACACTGATCTCCGTTTTTTCAGTTACAACAGTCTGTCCTTCACTGAATGAAGCCGGCTGGGATACCTCCTGCCTGGAAGTAATAGTAACAGTAAGATTTCCATGGGCTACTGATACCGTCGAAATCCGGACATTATGACCAATTACAATTGTCCCGGTTCTTTCATTTATGACAATTCTGGATTCCAGTCCAGGCCTTATTTCCAGACTATTTATTTTGCTCACAAAATCCACTACATCCCCCCGGTATACTTCTGGAACAATAACCCTGATCTGTCCAGGGTCTATTGCCTCTGCGATTTTCTCTTTTGCATGTAGAACATCAAAATACCTATTTATGACCAGGGCAATATTCCTGGCAGTTTCAAAATTAGGATTATCAAGAAGAAAATATAATTCTTCATTACTTAAATTATATGATATTTCTCTTTCTACTATTGCACCATCAGGTATCATGGCAACTGTAGGATGGTTCTGGCTGCTCTGGCTCCCGCCGGAACTGGCACTAAAACCGCCTATAGACACAGGACCCTGAGCCACAGCATAGATATTTCCATTTGCGGCCCTTAAGGGAGTCATGAATAATACCCCTCCCTGGAGACTGCCTGCATCGCCCAGAGAACTTATCGTTACATCGATTGTATCCCCAACATGAGCAAAAGGAGGAAGCGTAGCAGTTACCATAACCGCTGCTACATTACGGCTTCTAACCTGATCTGCAGTAATCTCAAACCCCATATTTGACAGCATATTGGCGTGACTCTGGATAGTCGGCTCATACCGGTTGGAATCACCTGTTCCAGCCAGGCCGATCACCAGACCGAATCCAAAGAGCTGATTTTCTCTGATACCTTTTATTCTGGTTACATCTTCAACCCTGACAATGGGATCATCATAACTGGCAGCGATTGAAAGACTATTCATTAATATTAGAAAAAATGATATGGAAACAAAAACAAATAAGCTTCTATTCCATATTTTCATGATCTCATCTCCTAAAATATCCAGTTTAAAATTCTCTGGAAAATATTCGGCCTCTGTTTTTCTGCAACTACACCCTTACCATCAATTTCTATTTTTGCATCCGCTACTTTTTGTGAAGAGATAGTATTATCTTCATTAATATCATCCGGACGAATAATCCCGGAAAGTTTAATTATCTGTTCCTCACCATTTATTTTTATTGTTTTTGTGCCCTCTATCTCCAGATTGCCGCCGGGCTGTACATTAACAACTATTGTAGTGAGATCTGCACTGATACTCCCGCTTCTCCCGGTCAGTCCGTCAGCATTATCCTGATCTGAATAACTGAAACCAAAGCCCCGCAAAAAATCAAAAATTCCGATTCCAGTCCCTGCATTCACATTACTATCCTGACTCGTACTGGTATTTGCACTCTGAACAGCATTTGAAGCCTCTTCAATTATTACAGTAACAATATCTCCTTCTTTATATTCCCTTTTCTTTGCTGTATAAATATCTGCACTTCCATCATCCCAGAGAGAAGTTGCAGTAACAGTAAAACAGAAAAGAGATATGCATATAATCATTAAGGAAAATAAGCAGCTTATTTTTCTAACCATCATCAATTCCACCCTCCTTTTCACTGCACCAGGCGAACCAGATGAGAGTTTATTATCTGTGCCTTAAACCGGTGTCCGGTATCATTATTCTCAACAGTAATATAGTCTCCCTTTTTACCGCTCTGACGGGCTGTTACCACTGTAGAAACCCTGATGGAACCGATAACAACTTCAGCCTGCAGTATATCACCGGAATGAACTATTACCGGCAGTTTCAAATAATATGTTGTTAATATCCCATCCTTAGGTATTTCAATATTTACTACACCGTCCTTAACCAGCTGATTATTCAAATCCTGAATCAACTCACCCCGGTAAGCTCCCAGTTTCCTGGTAGCCAGGTAAAAATCATCTGCACTGATTTTCTCCCCTGCAGAGACAGGTCTCTTTGCAACAAAAACCTCTTTTTCAATCAGCACTTCAAAGCCAAGAAATAACTTTTTATAAAGAACATCATCAACTATCACTGATAGCTGTAAAGAAACATTCCCTGCTCTATTTGCTCCAGAATACTCATACTCTAATCTGTAATCTTTATCAGGCAGTATTATTTCCGGGGGAATAAAACGGGGTCTAATCACAAGCTTATCAGCCTGATCTCCCAGTGAACTATAGAGAAAATCCTCTGCCTGTTTAAGCATCTCTTCTTCACTCAGAATTCTCCCTGCTGAACTTACATACACAAAATCAGGGATGTTTATCTCCATATTTTTGCTTAAAAACCCTTCATTTTCAATGAGGATTATTATCTGTTCAGCAGGAATTGTTCTGGTATAACCAGGCAATACGGCCCTGGCTATTTTTAATGATGCAAGGCGCTCAAATTCTTCCCCGGAAACACCCCGGATTTCTGCAATATCACCTAATTCTATCCAGGAAGAATTTATAGTAACAGTTTCTGGAATTGTAATAGATATATCTGCCTTAACCCCGCTTATTAAAATCACCAGGAAGGATAATATTAAAACCAGTATTCTATCTCTTCTCATGGCTTCCCTTTCCAATTATATATGCTTATCTCCTGAGCTGTGAAGCGGTACCAAGCATCTCATCAGCAGCCTGAATTACCTTTGAGTTTATCTCATAAGCACGCTGTGCAGCTATCATGTTTACCATTTCTTCCACAACCTGAACATTGGACATCTCGAGAAACTGCTGTACAACTGTCCCATACCCTGCTGCACCCGGGTTATTTATTACTGGATCACCTGATGCTACAGTAGCCACAAAGAGATTCCTGCCAATACTACTCAAACCGGAAGGATTGGAGAATCTCGCCAGTTCAATCTGCCCCACCTGCTGCGGCTGGTTATTCCCGGGAATTTGAACTGAAACAGTACCATCTGAAGTAATACTTATCTCAGTAGCATCCTGGGGAATGTATATCTCAGGCTGCAGCGGATATCCGTCACTGGTAACTATCCGCCCGTCACTATCCTGTTTGAATGAGCCGTCACGTGTATAAGCAATAGTTCCATCTGGCAGTAAAATCTGAAAAAAACCGTCTCCTTCTATCAGGATATCCAGTGGGTTACCGGTATTCATCAAACTTCCCTTTGAAAACATCTTCTGGGTTGCAGAAACTCTGGTGCCATTACCAATCTCTATCCCTACCGGTACCTGTGCCCCCTGTGCATTAGGTGTACCGGGTTGTTTTAAGCTCTGGTACATCATATCCTGGAAATTCACCCTGCTTTTTTTGAAACCTGTTGTGTTGACATTAGCCAGATTATTTGAAATAACATCTATATTAGTCTGCTGTGCTCCCATACCGGTAGCAGCAGTCCATAAAGCACCTATCATATAACTCAACTCCTTTATTTTTTGTATTCTTCAAACTTTGTAATAAACATGAAGTTGTATCATTCAATCAACAACTTCTAACAGCCTCCTCATCGGTCCAGCTGTATTATTAGCTCAGTCTGCCCACAACATTTACAGCCTTATCAAGGGTACTATCCATGGTCGTAATGACCTTTTGTGTAGCTTCATAATTCCTGCTCAGTTGAATCATCTCTACCATCTCCTGAACTATATTCACATTGGAAGCTTCCAGAAAGCCCTGCCTTATCTCAAAGCCTTCCGCATTTTCTACCAGTGCTTCATCAGCAACAAAAAGATTATCCCCTGTCTTCTGCATTAATTGTGGTTCACTTATTTGAACAATCAGGAAATGGTCACCCCTGATTTCACCCAGATACAACCGGCCGTCACTTCCTACATCAACAGGCATACCACTGATAGTCTGCATTACCCCCCTTTCTCCCAGAACTGGATATCCCTGCTGGGTTACTATCTGGCCCCGTTCATTGAGAGTAAAATTTCCATCCCGGGTATATCTCACTCCCTCTGGTGTCTGTACCACAAAAAAGCCGGGACCCACCAGAGCCAGATCCAGTTCATTGCCTGTTTCACGGAGCCTGCCCTGAGTAAAATCAGTATAACTCATATCCAGTACTGTGCCAGTTCCTATTC
>JAAYLO010000064.1 GCA_012521855.1 Halanaerobiaceae bacterium | reverse complement strand
ATGGAATCAATAATCCTGAAAAACAGGATCTATCTGGAGAAGGGGATCCTCTATTCAGATTATATCCTGGCCCGGGAAGAGGATATAAACATCCTGAACAGGGAGAGGAAAATCCCCATAGAGGGTAGGAGCTTCCGTGCAGAGGTGGTGGAAGTAAACCGGGAACACAGGGCAAAGGTGAGATTCCTTGACCTGGAAGATGATTTTGAAGAGGGTAAAGCCCGTTATTTCCCCATAGACCGTTATTACCGGGAAAGCTATTTTGCCCCGGAGAAAGGAGATATAGTAGATATCTATTTCAAGAGCAAGAATGAGAGGCATGCAGCAGTTAAGGGTTCTTCTACAGAGGGAAGGGATGATATAAAGAACCCGCCGGAGGAGAAGGTACTGGCCAGGACCCCGGGAGGCTATACAATAGTGATGAGTAATGACAGTATAGAGGTAAGGGGCAGGGATGGCAAGAATGTAGCCAGGGTGAAGGGAGACCGGATCACCTACCGGCTGAAGAAGGACGGGGCGGATAGTGAGATAACCATAGACAGCAAGATGATCAGGCTGAGGAACAAGAACTCTGAGATGGTCATTGATGATACGAAAACAGAGCTGAATAGTAATGGAACGAAGGTCAGGCTGAGTGATAAGGGGATTGAGTTTATGTAAATATTTAGAGGACAGGAAATATGATATAGAAACTTATTCAGGTGAAACCCGGAATAAGTTTTCTTTTTTCACGGATTGACAGGATACCATAAAATGGTACTATAATAAGATATGGCATCATAATAATAAAAAGTTTTATTTTTCGAAAACAGACGGCTTATTGCCCGGGAGTATATCTGAAAGCTGGCAGGGTAAAGTAATTGGTGGAAGAGAGTATTCAGGATATAGAAAGAAGGGGGAAGAATATGGGCAAAGAGAGAGGACAGGCATGGTATCAGCTTGAGCCTGCTCTTATTGAAAAGGAGTTTTCTACAGATTTTAAAGTTGGTTTAAATCAGGAGGAAGCTGTGAGGAGACTTGAGGAGGGCGGGCCCAATGAACTTGCCAGAAAAAAGAGTCTTACCCTTCTGGACCGGATAATTGCCCAGCTCAGTAATTTCCTGATCATTATCCTGATCGGGGCTGCTGTAATATCCGGCTTACTGGGGGAGACGCTTGATGCCCTGGTTATAATCTGTATAGTGGTCATAAATGCAGTAATGGGGGTTGTGCAGGAGTCAAAAGCTGAAAAAGCCATGGAAGCATTACAGGAGATGGCTGCTCCTGAGGCAAGTGTAATACGGGAGGGAGTTGTGGCCAGGCTTCCAGCCAGGGAACTGGTAAAAGGGGATATTGTCATCCTGAGTGCCGGGGATTTTGTCCCTGCTGATATCAGGTTGTTGGAAAGTTCTAATCTGAAGATAGATGAGTCATCCCTTACCGGGGAATCAGTACCGGTAGAGAAAGATGCAGCAAGGGTACTTGAACAGGATACAGCCCTGGGGGACAGGCTTAATAGTGCCTTTATGGGTACAATCGTAAATTACGGACGGGGCAAAGGAGTAGTTGTGGGTACCGGAATGGAAACAGAACTCGGTAAGATAGCAGGAATGATTGAGTCTTTTGAGGAAGCTGAAACACCCCTGCAGAGGAAACTGGCCGGCCTGGGGAATGGACTGGGTATAGCGACATTGATCGTCTGTGGGCTTGTATTCTTACTGGGTTTGATCAGGGGGCAGGATCTCCTGGAAGTATTTATGACAGCAATCAGCCTGGCGGTGGCTGCCATTCCGGAGGGTTTACCGGCTATAGTCACTATTGTTCTTGCTCTGGGGATGCAGAGGATGGTCAGGCGTAATGCTATCATTCGCAAACTTCTGGCGGTGGAAACCCTCGGAACTACAACTGTTATCTGTTCTGATAAGACCGGGACACTTACCAGGAATGAAATGACCGTTGTAAGGGATTATGCCGGGGGGAAAGAGATAGAGATAAGCGGTACGGGTTATGAACCTGCAGGAGAGTTCAGGGTAGATGGAGAAGTAGTCCCTGTTTCTGAGCTCAAAGACAGATTTCAGGAACTGGACTTATTATTGAAAATCGGGCTTTTGTGTAATGATTCCAGGCTGGTGGAAAATAGAGAAAATGAGGGTACAGAGGAAGAAAAACAGTGGGATATAATTGGTGACCCGACAGAGGGTTCCCTGTTGGTTGCAGCAGGGAAGGCAGGTTACATAAAAGATGAGCTGGAGGAAAAATATCCGCGTCTTGCTGAGCTTCCCTTTGATTCTGAAAGAAAAAGGATGACAACTATTCATAAGCTTCAAAACATAGAGAGTGGTATAACAGCATTTATAAAAGGGGCCCCCGATCTCATCCTGGGCCTCTCCTCCAGGATCTTCGAAGATGGTGAAATAAAAGCACTGACAGATGAGAAAAGGGCGGAAATAATGGAGGTCAATTCCGCTCTGGCCCGCAGGGCCTTGAGGGTTCTGGCTGCTGCCTATAAACCACTTGAAAAAATTCCAGAAGAGCTGTCTGCAGAAGAAGTGGAAAAGGAGCTGGTTTTTGTTGGCCTTTATGGTATGATTGACCCCCCGAGGGAAGAGGTCAGGAAAGCTGTCCAGCTCTGCCACCAGGCAGGTATCAGGACAAAAATGATTACAGGTGATTATGCAGATACTGCCCTGGCAATAGCCAGGGAACTGGGAATAACCGGAGCAGGCGGCAGTGCATTAACAGGCCCGGAGCTGGAAAAGATGTCAGCTGAAGAGCTGGCCGGGAAGGTTGAAGAGGTGGATGTCTATGCCCGGGTTGCACCTGAACACAAGGTCAGGATTGTTGATGCCCTGAAGACGAAAGGGCATATTGTTGCCATGACAGGTGACGGGGTGAATGATGCCCTGGCCCTGAAAAAAGCTGATATCGGGGTAGCCATGGGTATTACCGGTACAGATGTTGCCAAAGAAACAGCAGAAATGGTTCTCACAGATGATAATTTTGCCAGCATTGTCTCCGCCGTTGAGGGAGGCCGTATCATCTATTCAAATATAAGGAAATTTGTGTATTTCCTTCTTTCCTGTAATATTGGGGAAATCTTCGTTATATTCTTTGCCATGTTGTTTGGCTGGCCTATACCCCTTGCACCGGTACAGATTCTATGGGTCAATCTTATAACAGATGCCTTTCCTGCCCTGGCACTCGGAGTGGAGAAGGGAGAGCCGCATATTATGAATCTCCCGCCCCGTAAGCCGGAAGAGCCTATTCTGAATAGAAGGAGGCAGATCGGGGTTCTGTCTCAGGGTTTTTTTATAGCAATGGCAACATTATCTGTTTTTTATATTGGGTTGACCAGATATGGCGGGATTGAAATCGCCAGAACCATGGCCTTCTGTACATTGATAACGGCAGAACTGCTGAGGGCTTTTACGTCCCGGTCAGAACGCTATTCCCTATTCAGGATCGGTCTTTTTTCAAATAAATTTATGTTGGGTGCAGGAATATTGTCCTTCCTGCTTCTGCTGATCGTTCTATATATACCTGTCCTGAATACTATTTTTGAAGTAGTCAGGCCTGGTATAGAGTCCTGGGGATATATTCTGCTTTTTGCCTTACTACCATTCCTGGCTGCTGAAGGATGGAAGGCATATCTCAGAAAAACTGACCCTCTGGGGGTAGACTGATTTGATAGATATTTCATTGCTTCCTGAGCATCTGATTATGCTCAAGGTGCAATCATATCTGTAGATGGCTGGTTAGCCAGTTAAGCAGAATTGTTTCTTGACAGGGATATCTTTTTCTGCTATTATATAAGCGAAAACAGAATATTTCAGGATTATATGACTGGCGGATAACATGGAATGAACCATGGGGGAATATGATCCTGTATAATAATCGCCCGCCTGGATAAAACATTTTATTCAGCGCAGGGTGATTTTTTATGTAAATAACAAAGTATAGAAAAATAGTAGGAATTATTGATATTATTCAAAAGAAATGATATAATTAAAACATAGTAAAATACTAGGAATTTGCCGGCAGCAGGATAAACAGTGTTGTATGTCAATACAAGGCCCTGATTACTAATAAGTTTATAAGAAACAAAGGGGGAATTCTTATGGTTTTCAAAGGCAGAAAATGGAGAGAAGATATTGATGTCAGGGATTTTATACAGGAGAATTATTCACCTTATACTGGGGGGGCTTCTTTCCTGGAAGGACCGACAAAAAGGACGGAAGAACTCTGGAAAAAATGTACTGAACTCCTGTGGAAGGAACATGAAAAAGGCGGTGTCCTGGATGTAGATGTAGATACAGTATCAGATATTAATGCTTATGATGCAGGATATATTGATAAGGACAGGGAGATTATAGTCGGCCTGCAGACAGATGCCCCCTTAAAGAGGACCTTGAATGTCTATGGCGGTATCAGGATGGCCCAACAGGCTGCTGAAGCTTATGGCTTTAAGGTTAATCCGGAAATAAGCGAGATATTCACTAAATACAGAAAGACACATAATGACGGTGTTTTTGATGTGTATACACCGGAATTACGTGAAATCAGGCGTTCGGGTGTTATAACCGGCCTGCCTGATGCTTACGGACGGGGAAGAATTATTGGCGATTATCGTAGAGTGGCCCTTTATGGTGTAGATAGATTGATTGAGGCAAAGGAAGCTGATAAGGATAATCTATCTGGACCAATGGATGAGGAAACAATCCGGTTAAGAGAAGAGCTCAGTGAACAGATCAGGGCTTTAGGGAAATTATAGGGCCTGGGGGAAACCTATGGTTTTGATATAAGCAGGCCGGCAGAAAATGCCAGGGAGGCTATTCAGTGGACCTATCTGGCTTATCTGGCTGCCATTCAGGAGAATAACGGGGCAGCCATGTCTTTTGGCAGGATTGCTGAGTTTTTTGATATATTTATAGAAAAAGATATTGCAGAAGGGGTCTTAAATGAAAAGGAAGCTCAGGAATTGATCGATGATTTTGTAATAAAACTGAGACTGGCAAGACAGTTAAGGACACCGGCCTATAATGAACTTTTCAGCGGCGATCCCCTGTGGGTTACCATAGTTCTCGGAGGAATTGGCATAGACGGGAGACCTCTTGTTACAAAGACAAGTTACAGGATACTTAATACCCTTTACAATCTGGGCCCTGCCCCGGAACCGAATCTGACTATTCTCTGGTCAGAAAGGTTACCAGAAGCATTCAAGAAATTCTGCAGCCAGGTCTCAAGGGATACCAGTTCACTGCAGTATGAGAATGATGATCTAATGAGATTGAACTTCCTGGATGATTATAGTATAGCCTGTTGTGTTTCTGCCATGATACCTGGGAAGGATATTCAGTATTTTGGTGCCAGGTGTAGTCTCCCCAAAACCCTCCTTTATGCTTTAAACGGCGGACGGGATGAGTTAAGTGGTGTACAGGTTGGTCCCAGTTTCATGCCATTCCAGGGTGATGTTCTGGAATATGATGATGTTATGGAGAGGTTTTCTGCCTTCCTGGACTGGTTAACAGAGAAATATGTGGATGCCCTCAATATAATCCATTACATGCATGATAAATATGCCTATGAAGCAATACAGATGGCCCTTCATGATACAGAAGTGAGGCGGATAATGGGATTCGGTATTGCCGGATTATCGATTGTTGCTGATTCACTGAGTGCCATTAAGTATGCTGAAGTAAGGCCAATCAGAAATAGTGATGGTATTATAGTTGACTTTGAGATTAACGGGGATTATCCTAAATATGGTAATGATGATGACCGGGTAGATGAACTGGTTGTTGAGCTGGTAAAGCTTTTCATGACTAAATTGAAACAGCACAAATTATATAGAAATGCGATACATTCCATGTCAGTATTGACCATAACTTCAAATGTTGTTTATGGTAAGAAGACCGGTACAACGCCTGATGGAAGAAAAACAGGCGAACCCTTTGCACCAGGGGCAAATCCGCTGCATGGCCGTGATACATCAGGAGCAATTGCTTCTCTGAATTCCGTGGCCAAAATCCCTTATGAATACTGCCGGGATGGAATCTCAAATACCTTTACTATTGTTCCTGATGCCCTTGGAAAAAATAGAAAAGAACAGATAGATAATCTGACAGCTATTTTTGATGCATATTTTGCCCAGGGGGCTCATCATTTGAATGTGAATGTCTTGAGGAGGGAGACTTTACTGGATGCTATAGAACATCCGGAGAAATACCCGCAGCTTACTATCAGGGTTTCTGGTTATGCCGTAAATTTCATAAAATTGACACCGGAACAACAGCAGGAGGTTATTGCCCGTACTTTCCATGAGCATTTATAAAGAGGGTGGGATAATGCTGGAAGGATATATACATTCAATAGAAACCCTTGGTACCAGGGACGGCCCTGGAATCAGGTTTGTAATTTTCATGCAGGGCTGTCCCTTAAGATGTAAATATTGTCATAATCCAGATACCTGGAACCTGCGTGATGGGAAGAAAACGACCATAGCAGGGTTGATGGAGAAAATAAATAAGTGCAGGCCTTATATTACCCGTTCAAATGGGGGAGTAACCATATCAGGCGGTGAGCCTGTCCTGCAGCTTGATTTTACCCTTGAATTATTGAAGAAATGCCATGAAGAAGGATTTCATACTGCTTTAGATACCTCAGGATATGTAGATCGGGATAGATTCAGGGAAATGTTGAAATATGTAGACCTGGTTTTACTGGATATAAAGCATATAGATGATGAAAAACACCGGGAATTGACCGGGGTCAGTAACCATAAAACACTTCAAACCCTGGAACTCCTGGAGGAGGAAGGAAAACCATATTGGGTCCGCCATGTAATTGTTCCCGGCTATACTGATGACAAAGATAGTTTAAACAGGCTTGCTTCCTTTTTGCAGGGGAAGAAAAGCCTGGAGAAAGTGGAGCTTTTGCCATACCATAATCTCGGGGAATATAAGTGGAGGGAACTGGGAATCTATTATGAATTGCAGGGAATAGAGCCTCCTACAGAAAGGGAAATGCAGGAGATTGAGGGGATATTCAAGGTATATGGGATAAAAACCGATTAGATAGATAAAAAAGATAGACAGGCAAAAAATTTACCATTTTATGCAGGATTATATAATTGTCTAAAGAATTATATGAATTATATTATAAAAGCATAATCTGGAGGGATTTGTTTATGAAGAAAAATATAGTGATTTTAGTCACAATAATAGGGATATTAACCTTTGTTAGCTGCAGTAAGACGTCAGACCTGGTAGATGATGCTGCAATTGATGCATTGGTTACAAAAACCACATCGAACATCATGTCAGATAACCCAGAGGAATTTTTTAATCATTCTTACGGGTTTTATTTTGTTAATAAGGAAGCAGCTTATGCTGATGAGAGTACTTTCGTGAAAGATTTCAAAGATTATTTAAAAGAATTACTTGGTATAAACAACATTTATAATATTAAGTGGGGTACTTATACATTAACTGATCTTATGGAAAATGATGAAATTAAAAATTATATAAAAGAATTAATATTAGATATAGAAAGTTTCAAATATGCTT
>JAAYLO010000063.1 GCA_012521855.1 Halanaerobiaceae bacterium | reverse complement strand
GAAATACCCCTGGTCAGGAACTGGCATCCTTTAGTTATCTGGCGGTATCAATTGATTAAACAGGCTGATGTTATTTTATTGATGTTCCTCTCTGGAGATCAATTTACCCTGGAGGAGAAAAAGGCTAATTATGATTTTTATGAGCCAAGGACAATTCATGATTCTTCTCTTTCTCCTGCGATTTATAGCATTATTGCCAGTGAAATCGGATATGAAGTTGATGCCTATAAATACTTTATGAGGACTGCCCGTATAGATCTGGATGACTATAACGGGAACACCTATCAGGGCCTTCATACTGCCGGAATGGCGGGCTCATGGCTTGCATTGATTCAGGGTTTTGCGGGCATGAGGAATTATGCAGGCAAGCTGTTTTTTTCACCCCGGCTGCCTGACAAATGGGAACGGTTAGAGTTCAAGATAAAATTTCAAAAAAGAATTATAAAAATAGTAATAACTAAAGGAAAAACCGAATATAAACTAATCAGCGGGGATGAGCTTAAAATTTTTCATAATAATAATGAAGTATTATTGAAACCGGGTGAGAGCATTCAGGTATCATAGTTAAAAAGTTAGAAATAGTGCAAAAATTTACTTGATTTTTTTCTAAAAGCATTATAAAATTAAAGTATAATACAACCGGTTGCAATAAACCATTAATTATTAAGACAATATGGATGAATCAAGTAATTGAGCAAATTAAGAAGAAATACAACCGGTTGCAGGCAATAATATCAAGGAGGGTTATAAAATGAAAAGGTGTGTTGCTTTGCTGTTGGTCTTTTTGCTTATTTCAGGCATAGGTGTTTTTGCCAAAGATACTGTCACAGTAATGGGTGTTTGGGGAGGTGTGGAATTAGAGGCCTTTGAAAAAGTCATGGAAACCTTTGAGGCTGCTACAGGCATTGAAGTTGAATTTGAAGGAACCAGGGACTTGCCGACATTATTAACAACCCGCATTGAAGCAGGAAATCCGCCTGATATTATAGTTCTTACAGGTCTTGGTCTGATGAATGATCTGGCCAGAGATGGTGTACTGGTAGAATTGAGTAATGTACTTGACATGGATAAATTTGCTGAAGAGTATAATCCAATCTGGAGGGAACTGGCTACTTATAAGGATGGTCTCTACGGCCTTTATATTTCTGCTGATGTAAAGAGTCTGGTCTGGTATAATCCAAAAGCTTTTGAGGCTAATGGATATGAGATACCCAAAAACTGGGGAGAACTGGAAGCCCACTCAAAAAAGATGATTGCTGATGGTAATATTCCCTGGTCTGTCGGTATGGAATCAGGTGCTGCCAGCGGCTGGCCGGGTACTGACTGGATAGAAGATATAATGTTGAGAACTGCCGGTCCGGAAGTTTATGACCAGTGGGTAAACCATGATATTCCCTGGACAGATGCAAGAGTAAAAAGAGCTTTTGAAATTTTCGGTAATATAGTGAAAGATGAAGCTTATACCTGGGGCGGGCCCATTGCTGTTAATGCCACTAACTTTAATGATGCGATTGCTCCTTTATTTATGGATCCTCCACAGGCTTTCATGCACCGCCAGGCCAGTTTTATAACCAGTGCTATTAGAGAGGCTAACCCTGGTCTGGTTGCCGGCGAAGATTATGATTTCTTCCCCTTCCCGCCGATTGAAGAAAAATATGGGACTCCAGTACTTGGTGCAGCTGATATGGTTTCCCTGCTTACAGAAAAACAGGCTGCAAAACAATTTATGAGGTTTCTTGCTACACCAGGTGCTCAGTCAATCTGGGTAGGAGAACTTGGTAAGATTGGTGTCAATAAGAGAATTAATCCCAATGTTTATCCTGATGAACTAACAGCAAAAATGGCTGCTGTATTGCAGGATGCTATAGTCTTCAGGTTTGATGGTTCTGATTCCATGCCGGGAGCTGTCGGTTCCGGGGCATTCTGGACAGGTATAGTAGATTATGTTAATGGTGAGGATCTTGATAGTGTGCTGGAATACATCGAAGCAGTTGCTGATGAGACATATACAGGTGGTGCCGCAACTGATTAGGAGGGTGTTTATTCCATGAAGATTAAAAATCAGAAATGGTGGGTGGCTCTATTTATAGGGCCTGCCCTTTTTTTCATAACACTTTATTTATTATATCCGACACTGCATACTATTGTAATCAGTTTTTTTGATAAACGTTCTGAGGTATTTGTCGGTTTTGAAAACTACATCTATTCATTTACTTCACCTGTCATGAGGACTGCCTTCAGAAACAATCTGATGTGGCTGGTATTTTTCACTATCGGAACAGTTGGTCTGGGCTTATTATTTGCGATATTAGTAGACAGGGTGAAGTACGAAAAATTTGCAAAAACAATAATCTTTATGCCTATGGCAATATCTTTTGTCGGTGCCGGTGTAGTCTGGAAGTTTATCTATACATACCGGCCTGTGATGACAGAACAGATCGGCCTGTTGAATCAACTTGTAATATTATTCGGAGGAAAACCACAGGGCTGGCTTTTGCGGGGCCCCTGGATGAATAATCTGGCATTGATATTTGTGGGTATCTGGATCTGGACGGGTTTTTCCATGGTGATTCTTTCTGCTGCCTATAAAGGAATACCGAAAGAGCTGATGGAGGCAGCCAGGGTTGATGGTGCCAATGAGTGGAGGGTCTTTTTAAATGTTATTATTCCATCAATGGCCGGTACAATAATCGCTGTTCTGACCACAATGGTTATAAATGTCCTGAAGATATTTGATATAGTCTATGTTATGACTAATGGTAATTATGGAACAGAGGTTATTGCCAACAGGATGTATAAAGAGATGTTTCAATACAGGAATTACGGCCGGGCCAGTGCTATTGCTGTTGTATTATTTCTCTGTATCATCCCGGTCATTATAATGAATATTAAGCGGGAGAAAGGGGGGAGCTAATTAATGGCAGCGAGAAAGACTTTTGCCAGGTTTTTTTTACATTTTGTTATAATTATCTCACTGATTATCTGGATAGTACCTACCTTAGGATTATTGATAACATCATTCCGCCCTGCTGAAGATGTGAACAGTACCGGCTGGTGGACTGTTTTTAGCAGCCCTTTAGATTTTACAAATTATACTCTGGACAACTATCTTCAGGTTATAAGAGCTGGAGGAATGAATACTGCCTTTAAGAATTCTTTTATTATTACTATTTTCGGTACTCTGTTACCTGTTCTGATTGCGGCTTTTGCTGCCTTTGGATTATCCAGGCTCAATTTTAAGGGGCGAAGCTTTATTTATGCTCTTATAGTCAGCTTACTGGTTGTCCCTTTACAGTTAACTTTTATACCGATTTTAAAATTGTATAATATTCTAAATCTTTCAGGCACTTTTACGGGTTTGTGGCTAGACCATACTGCTTACGGCTTACCTCTTGCTGTATATATGCTTCACAATTTTTTTCAGTCCCTGCCTGATGATCTTTTTGAGGCTGCTTTTATTGACGGGGCTTCAATCTGGATAGCTTTTGTACGTCTGGCGCTTCCTCTATCTATGCCTGCTCTTGCCTCACTCTTTATTTTTCAGTTTTTATGGGTCTGGAATGACCTTCTGGTAGCATTGATCTATCTTGGGGGCTCAGGGCAGGTAGCTCCGCTGACGATGAGGCTGACCAATCTGGTGGGTTCTCATGGGCAGGACTGGCACCTATTGACATCAGCAGCTTTTGTTTCAATGATTGTACCATTGATTATTTTCTTCTCTCTTCAGCGTTATTTTGTAAAAGGTATTCTGGCTGGTTCTGTAAAAGGTTAAAAGGAAAATAAAAACTAATGGCGAATAGCATATATAGTGAAGTGCAATAAGGATAATCAGGTGATTAAACTATGGGAGAAACAACCATGAAGGATATTGCCCTGGAAGCCGGTGTTTCAAAATCTACAGTCTCCAGGGCTTTAAGAGATGACCCCAGGGTCAATGAAAAAACAAAAGAAAAAATCAGGACTATTGCCAGAAAATTAAATTATCAGCCGCATAAAGCTGCCAAAGCCCTGGCCAATAAGAACACCAATATTATTGGAATAGTATTTCCCCGTTCACCCCGTTCTATAGCTGATCCCTTTTTTCTGGAGTTTTTACAGGGAATCAGTGAGATCGCTTCCGGCAGTGGTTATAGTTTGACCCTGTATAATGATGATATCTGTCAGGAGGAAAAGCTTAATACTATTTTCAACAGGCATAATATGGATGGTATAATTCTTACTGAGCCATGGATAGACGACCCGCGGATAATTCATTTGAAAAGGGAAGGCCTGCCTTTTGTTTTTCTTGGTAATCCAATGGGAGATGAAGATGTACCCTGGGTTGAAACAGATAATTTGATCGGTGCATATACTGCAGTAACTTATCTCCTGGATAGAGGCCATGAAAAAATTGCTACTATTACCGGATCACTGGATCTGGTAGCAGGCCGGTACCGTTTACAGGGGTATAAAGATGCTTTGCTGGAAAGGGGCCTGACAATTCGGGATGAGCTTATTGTAAATGCAGATTTTACCCAGGAAGGAGCTTATCATGGGGCAAGGGAATTGTTGAACAGGAAAGCAGATTTTACTGCAATTTTTGTAGCAAATGATATAATGGCCATAGGTGTTATGAAGGCATTAAGAGAAAAGGGAATCAGGATTCCGGAAGAAATTGCAGTTATGGGTTATGATGGTATCCAGCTGGGGGAATATATAGACCCGCCTTTGACTACCATCTATCATTCAGCAGAAGAGATGGGCAAGATTGCTATGGAATTATTACTGAAGATTTTACGTGGTGAAAATATTGAGAATAAGCATATACTAATTCCGCCAGAATTATTAATCAGGGGTTCGGCATAAAAATCTTGACAATATTTATTAACTTCTATATAATACTTCTATATAATAATAGAAATGGGTTTTATATCAATAAAAATGATGAGCAGGGAAAGTAATCTAAAATATTTTCTAAAAGCGAGCCGGTGATGGTGGAAGACCGGTAGAAAATCTTTAGGCGAAGTTCCCCTGGGAGTTGTAGAGCTGAAAGATGAGTAGGTTCTAACGGAAGTCAACCGTTATTGTTGACAGGTTATATAATTGAGGATAATCATGTCCTTTAATAATTATGTAGCTTAAAGGATGGTATAGCAGGAATAAACCTGTTCCTTTATAGGAACAGGTTTTTTTATTATAAATAAAAATAAAGGAGTTGTGTGAAATGCAGAAAGAAAGATACGGGTACCTCGGCCCCAGAGGCACATTCAGTGAAGATGCTGCTTTGAAGTATTGTAATGACGTGGAGAAAACAATACCCCTCCGTTCATTTAATGAAATATTTGATAAGTTACAGACAGGAGAAATAACGAGAGGGATAATTCCCATCGAAAATTCACTGGAGGGCTCGGTAAATTTATGCATGGATTTGTTGTATTCAAGTTCCTATGTTGTCGTGGTTGATGAGATTATTCTTCCAGTTAAGCAGTATCTGCTGGCTCCGGCAGGTACAGAATTGAAGGATATTGAAGAGGTTTACTCTATTGCCCAGGTAATCGGACAGTCAAATATATTTATTAATGAATACCTGCCTGAGGCAGAGATTCATTATACAGGCAGCAGTGCTCAGGCAGCAGAGATTATAAAAGGGCAAAAGGGGAGAGCAATGATAGGCTCAAAAAGGATAAGTGAATTATATGATCTGGAAGTCTTAAGAGAAGAGATTCAGGATATGTCCAATAATTACACCCGTTTTTTTGTTATTGCCAATAAACTGGATGTTAAAGATGAGTTTCCCGATATGAATAATGAATATAAGACATCCATTATTTGTGCACCTGAAGTCAATAAGGCCGGCGTTTTATATGGTTTACTGGCAGAGTTTAAGAGAGAGAATATTAACTTGACCCGGATTGAATCCCGCCCCAGTAAACGGCAGCTGGGTGAATATATTTTTTATATTGATTTTGAAGGACATCAGAAAAACCGTCATGTGAGAATTGCCCTGGAAGGAGTAGAGAAAAAGTCAGCATTTTTTAAAATATTGGGCAGTTATGTTAAAGGAGAAATAGAATCTGAATCGAACTAATAGATAAGGAACAAAGAATTAAGAAGGGAGAAGATATAAAATGGCTAATAAATATAGTCGGATGATAAGGGAAGAGATAGACACCCTGAGCCCCTATATCCCGGGTAAACCTATCGAGGAAGTTCAGGAAGAATACGGGCTGGAGAGAGTGATAAAACTGGCTTCAAATGAAAATCCCCTGGGTTTATCTGAAAAGGTGAAAAAGGCTGTCATTAATGAGCTAAGTACTTTGAACAGATATCCCGATGGAGACTGCCGTTTTTTAAAAAGAGCCATGGCTGGAAAATTAAATATTTCCGAGGATATGCTCTTATTCGGAAATGGCTCTGATGGCTTGTTAAAAGTGATTGCCGAGACATTTATTAATAAAGGTGATGAAGTTATAGTATTTGATCCCAGTTTTGTTGAATATACCTTTGTAGCCAATTTGATGGGAGCTGATTTGAAAAGGGTAAAAATGAATCCTTATCATCAGGATCTGGATAAGGTTCTGGAGCTGGTAAGCGATAAGACAAAGATGATCTTTTTAACCAGTCCCCACAATCCTGCCGGGACCATTATTACTGATAGAAAGCTGAGAGTGTTTCTGGACAGGATTCCTGACAATATCCTGGTAATCATGGATGAGGCATATTATGAATATGTACAGAGTGATGAATATCCCGATAGTCTTGAGTATATAAAAAAGGGTTATCCGCTGATAGTATTAAGGACTTTCTCCAAGGTATATGCTCTGGCCGGACTCAGAATAGGATATCTCATTGCTGATAGTGAAATAGTCTCATTAGCTGCCAAGGCACTGGATCCTTTCAATGTAAACAGGATTGCCCAGGCGGCTGCTCTGGCTGCTATAGAGGATGAAGAGTTTCTTGAAAACAGTATCAGGGTAAATGAGGCCGGTAAAGAGTATTTATATAGAGAACTGGAAAAAAGGAATATCAGTTATGTTCCTACAGAGGCAAATTTCATATTGGTAAATATGGAAATGGACTGCATGAAACTTTTCGAAGACCTGCTCAGGATGGGTGTTATCATCAGGCCTGGAAAACCCCTGGGATATCCGGGACATATCCGCCTGAGTATTGGTACAGAAGAGGAAAATAAATTATTTATTAACAGTATTGACAAATTACTTGGTGAGTAATATAATAATATATTAAATAAAGAGATTGTTGAAGATTCGCAAAAAGGAAGTAGCCTGAGCAGAGGGAGGTTTTTTAATGAATAGTGACTGGATCAAGAAAGGTGTTGAGCGTGCACCACACCGCTCCTTATTGTATGCACTTGGTCTTGATAAAGAAGATCTTGAGAAGCCGATTATTGGAATTGCCTGTTCAGCCAATGATATAGTACCAGGGCATAAGCATCTGAACCAGATCTGTGAAGAGGTAAAAAACGGTATATATAGTGCCGGGGGTACACCTATAGCTTTTTCAACAATTGGTGTCTGTGACGGCATAGCCATGGGCCATGGAGGAATGAAATATTCACTGGCCAGCAGAGAGGTGATTGCTGATTCTGTTGAAATAATGGCCAGGGCACACTGTTTTGACGGTCTGGTGCTTATTCCAAATTGTGATAAGATAGTACCGGGTATGCTGATGGCTGCTTTGAGGTTAAATATACCGGCAATAGTAGTCAGCGGCGGTCCCATGCTGGCTGGAAAATATCAAGGTAAGGCAATAGATCTTCAGAGTATGTTTGAGGCAGTAGGAGCAGTTAATGTGGGGAAAATGCAGGAAGAAGAACTGGAAGAAATTGAAATGGCAGCATGTCCAGGTGTAGGTTCCTGTTCAGGAATGTTTACTGCCAATTCAATGAATTGCCTGACAGAAGTGATGGGGCTGGCTTTGCCGGGGAATGGGACTATTCCGGCTGTTTTTGCAGGAAGAAAACGTCTGGCCAGACAGAGCGGGAGAAAGATTGTTGAACTGGTAAAAAAAGATATCCGCCCACTGGATATTTTTACGAGAAATGCTATAGAGAATGCCCTTGTTGTTGATATGGCACTGGGATGTTCTACTAATACTGCCCTGCACCTTCCGGCTATTGGTCATGAGGCTGGCCTGGATTTTGATATTGAGATAATTAATGAACTGGGTAAAAATGTGCCGCATATCTGCAGCCTGGCGCCTGCAGGCATACATCATATTGAAGACCTTTATTATGCCGGTGGAATTCCCGGGGTAATGAAAGTCCTGGCAGAGGGAGGACTACTCCAGGCAGATGAGTTAACAGTAAGCGGGAAGACTGTTGGAGAGACTCTTGCAGAAGTCAAGGATATAGATTATAATATCATCAGACCTCTGGATAATCCCTATCATAAAGAAGGCGGTCTGGCTGTACTGAAAGGAAATATTGCTCCCCGCGGTGCAATAGTAAAACAGGCAGCGGTGGCAGAGAATATGATGGTTCATGAAGGCCCTGCCAGGGTTTTTAAGGGAGAAGAAGCTGCAATAAAAGCCATATTGAACGGGGAGATTAATCCTGGTGATGTAGTTGTAATAACATATGAAGGCCCAAAGGGAGGGCCAGGAATGAGGGAAATGCTTTCCCCGACAGCTTCTCTTGCCGGAATGGGATTGGATGACAGTGTTGCGCTGATAACGGACGGACGTTTTTCTGGAGCAACCAGAGGTGCAGCTATTGGCCATGTATCCCCTGAAGCAGCTTTAGGAGGCCCCATAGGAATTATTAGAGACGGGGATATAATCAGTATAAATATACGGGAGAAAAAACTGGATTTGAAGATAAGTGCTGAAGAGATAGAAGAGAGATTAAAGACATTTAAACCACAGCTGACTGAAAATAAAGGATATCTAGAGAGATATACCAGGGGTGTTAAATCTGCCGATAAAGGAGCAATCCTGGACTAAAAATAGAATATGACACTTAGTAGTGAGCAGTGAGTAGGGTGTACATTTTTGGGGCTATCAGAGTTTTTTATCTGGTAGTATTAATATACCCTGGGGTACTATACCCAGGGTTTTTTCATAGTATTTTGAATAAAGTCCATATTAGTTCCCGGATTATATAATATTATAAGG
>JAAYLO010000062.1 GCA_012521855.1 Halanaerobiaceae bacterium | reverse complement strand
GTAAGGCAGGTGCTCTCCCAACTGAGCTATTCGCCCTTCTGACAACACACTCTTTTGCATTGCCAGTATTAATAAGTATACATAAAAACTATTAACCAGTCAACGGCCTTATTGTTTTATTAAAATAAATTATACTTCGTTAAATTTTTCTTTCTTTAGAATTCTTGATTTATCTACAGTTTTTCATTGGAAATTATTATCCTCTTCACTGATCTCTTCATATACAATATTATATGATATTTTTTGATTCTCATTATTCATCAAATGATTTATAATATTAGTTACCGTCGTATACTCAACATTTGTATCAACAGTCTTTAATGTATCTACAGCTGTAGTAAAGAGCTGAGGGATATCTTTCAGTGATTTATTTACTAAAACCTTATCTATTATTGCACTTAATATTTCCTGTTGTCTTTTTATACGGTCTTCTTCATCTTTAGTATAATCATACCAGCGGGCATAATTCAGTGCTTCTTCACCGCTAAGCTGGTTGTTTCCCTCTTTCAATGATAAACCAAGATCTGGAACATTCAATTCTTCTTCTCTTGTTATAACTATTCCTCCCAGATTATCGATGAGGTTTATAAATCCCTGATAACTGAGTGCAAAATAATAGTTCAAATCAATAGGTACTATATCTCCTGCCAGAGACATTAAATCTTCAATCTCTTCCTGTTCAACTGTCTCTCCAAAAGAACAATCCTCTACAACAATGTTTGTCAATTTAATCTCATTGTTCTCAACCAGAAGTTCGGCCAGAATGACAGTATCTGCAGAAATTTCACCTTTATTGACACTTTCCAGATCATCAATACCAATTACCAATACATGTACGTCCTCTTTCAATGAAGTACTGGCCAGTCCAGGCACAATCTGCGGATAAAAATAATACAGATAAAATCCGATAATCAACAAAAGAATCGCAATTATTACAGCTATTAAAAGCTTTTTTTTACTATCCTTTTTAGGATTATCTTTACTCATAAAAAACAACTCCTCCTCAAGATTTAGGATAAAAAATTACTTGAATCTAAAATATTACCCAGTTTTTTACTCCCCAATTAATTTTACTTAATTATTTAATTCTAGATTAATTAGAAAAGTCCTGCACTAGCTGTTATTTTTTATTTATAAGGAGGGATTCAGATGGAGATTGTCCCGCTAATTTTCTATACACAAATTATTTCCTGATCAAATATTCTGAGAAACTTCAACAAAGAGTTATTGACAGAAAAATAAATATGTGTTATATTATATATCGTACCGGATAGATGCCGAGGTGGCGGAACTGGCAGACGCGCTAGCTTGAGGGGCTAGTGGTCACCTGGATCGTGCGGGTTCGAGTCCCGCCCTCGGCACCATACATTTTAATGAAAATAAGGCCTTGCAAAACCGCAGGGCCATTTCTTATTTATATTGATAAGATATCCTTTAAAAATTCCAATCCGGTCTGGGAGCCGGCAGGCGCAAAACCCTGTCCAGTTCCTTCAGAAGTTCCTGTGGGCCAGAAAGTTCATCAGTCATTGCCAGACCTGTTGCTGGAAGAACACCAAGCCACAACCTGCTAAATGCCCCCACTGAAGCAGTAAGTGTCGGCAGTGAATCATCATATCCTTTTTCTGCATATGAGAAAGGTCCCAGATCTACTACATATTTCCCGCCTATTCCGGACCACTCTTCATCATCCAGAAAATTTTCTATAGGATCATTTAGTATAAGGTTAAATGTTATACTCTCAGGCAAATGAGTGGCATTAAGACATCCATTCAGATCATTGACCCGTAACTGCCAATATGCACAGGCAGAATTTTTACTTTTGTATTTTGAATTTTTGCTTATATTTATATTTTTCATGGGCTGATGAATTAAGTCCTGGAGCTGGATGGCTGGCGGCTCTACCATTTCGACGGCATGAACCTGATCACCCAGGCTTTTTAGCAAAGCCATCAATTCCAGAAACTGTTCCCTGTTTTGATAGCTGATCCAGGAGATATGTAATGGGCCATGTTCTCCTTCAATACCATCAAACCATATATGATGGGACAAATCCCCTGATTCATTAAAATATCCAAGCCCGAACCCGTTTTCTGACCATAACATTTCCCCTCTGGTTATTTCTGCTGATAATATATTACAGGAACCATGAGTGCGAAGCCGGTTAAGCCTTCCCTGGTGAACCTTTCCCCAGTCATCAGTACTTATTCTTTCCGGAATATTTATTTCTCTGTTGATAAGCAATTTACCGGGATCAAAACTAATAATATGTTCATAAACACCTGTACCAAAACCCAGGCGGTTATAAAAACCCTGTTCAAACATTCCCAGAATGGATAATTTTTTACCTTTTAAAGCTGCATTTTTCACTGCCTGTGCTGTTGCCTTACTGGCAAGTTTCATTTTACGGGCTACCCTGCTTACAACAACAGCAATTATGACACTTATATCTAATTCTTCTCCCAGATAAGAGATTCTGCCCGGGGTTGATTGGACTACTGCTTCAGCCTCTCCCCTTATTTCTGCGACTATAGTTTCACAACCATTCATAAATACATTTAAAGCCTTTTCGTCTTTCTCGCTTCTGACCCAGCCAACCTCTTTAAATACTCTCAAAACAGCTTCTTTATCTTTTTCCTGATTATATTTTCTTATCTTCATCCAGACCTTTCTCTCCCTTCAGTCATATAATCCCATATTTCCTCAACTCAGAGAGCAAGTCCTCAGGTGACCTGAACAGTATTGTCCTTAATCCAGCCTTTTCTGCTCCCTTCAAATTCTCCGGTATATCATCAATAAAAATAGATTCTTCCGGATTTATACTGTATCTGTTGATCAGCTCATAATAAATCTCCAGTTCAGGTTTCAGCTTCTTTACTTTTGAAGAAATAATCATGCCGTCAAAAAGCTGAAAGAAAGAATAATCTCTATAAACCTTATTAAAGGCCAGAATATGAAAGTTCGATAATACATAAAGCCTGTAATCATTTTCCTTCAATTTTTCCAGGATCTCCACTGTCCCGTAAATAGGAGTCAGCATCTCAGTCCATTCCTGAAAAACCTGTTCAATTGTTGAAGAATCCATGGGAAACCTTCTGGATAAAACTTCAATGGCTTCTTCCTGGGTAATAACTCCTTTATCCAACATCAGCCATTCTTCAGATTGAAATACCTCACGCAAAATCCTTTTGCCCTTATCCTTATCATATCTTACAGAAAGAAACCGCTCAGGATTAAAATTCAGTAATACATTTCCTAAATCAAAGATAATATTTCTGATCATCATCTTTATCTCCTCATGCCCTTTCTGGTGCTTTGTTCTTCAATAACTATCACTGCTTTCCAGTATATAAATCATTTTATTAATATTTCGGCATAAATCTATTGATTCCTCTATCAGAAGGAGTATACCTTTATTCTCTAATTTGTTTTTCCAGTAGTTTTCTCCGCTCTATTTCTATTCTCTCCTTCTCAATCCTATGAAACAATAATTCTACATGGCCTATCTGGCTATTTCTATCAAGCTCAAGATAAGACCAGCCAGCCTTCTCTATTTTGAGGATTTCCCTTATCTTTTCTGTGGAAAAAGGCAAAAAAGGATTTAACAGATTAGCCAGGTTTGCAATACTCTGAATACAGGTATTGATAGTTTTCTTACATCTTGAAATATCCTCTTTCCTGGTAATCCATGGCTCTTCTTCGTCATAATATTTATTCATGCTGCGTATAAAAGAAAAGATATTCTCCAGAGCTGACCTGAATTCTCCCTTCTCTATCTCTTTTCCGGCCTCATTGTACAATTTCTCTATCTTTGTTTTGGTAGTAATATCTATCCCGGCATCAGGAACCTCACTTGAAAAATACTTCTCCGCAAAGACCAGGGTTCTGTTAACAAAGTTCCCGTATGCCCCCAGCAGTTCTCCATTGTGGCTGTTAATGAATTCCTCCCAGGAAAAATTGCAGTCCCTTTTTTCCGGCCCATTAATGGTTAGATAATACCTGATGGTATCCGGGTGGTAATTCTCCAGTATCTCAGGTACCCAGACCGCCCAGTTTTTGCTGGTTGACAATTTCTTCCCTTCAATATTCAAAAATTCACTGGAAATGATATAATCAGGGAGATGAAGATTCCCTATGCTCAGGAGGAGAGCAGGCAGAATAAGGGTGTGAAAAGGTATATTATCTTTACCGTGTACATAATAAGACTTTACATCATCCGCCCAGAATCCCTTCCAGTCCTCATTATTGGCCTCTGCCCACTGTACACTTGCTGAATAATACCCTAGTACTGCCTCTATCCAGACATAGAGTTTCTTGTTTTCATATCCCTTTAAAGGGATATTTATCCCCCATGAGATATCCCTGCTGATTGCCCTGTCCTGTAAGCCTTCCTCCAGGTATCTTTCCGTATATTTTACAGCATTCTCCCGCCAGCCTGAAGAAGCCTTTAAGAATCTTTTTAATTCATTTTCAAATTCTGATAAGGCAAAATAAAAATGTTCAGATTCCTTGATGACAGGTTTTCCTTCACAAATCTTACATCTCCTGTCCAGCAGCTCAAGGGGATCAATCAGGGAAGAGCAGTAATCACATTGATCTCCCCTGGCAGTATTCCCGCAAAAAGGGCAGGTACCCTCAACATACCGGTCCGGAAGAAACTGCTGGCAATCTGCACAGTATATCTGTTCAACATTCTTTTTGTAGATAAGCCCTTTTTCATAAATCTTCAGAAAGAGTTCCTGTACTATTTTATGATGAACAGGCTGATCTGTCCTGCTATACAGATCATATGTAAAACCAGATCTTTGAAAACAATCCCGAAACTCCTCATGATATCTGTCTGTAATCTCAGCAGGTGAAATCTGCTCAATATCTGCCCTGAGGGCGATGGGTGTACCATGGCAGTCACTGCCTGAAACATATAAAACCCGTTCTCCTTTCATCCTGAAATATCTCGCTAAAATATCACCAGGTAAGAGACTGGCCAGATGCCCCAGGTGTAAAGAACCATTAGCATAAGGCCAGGCACCGCCAATAAAGATACTCATCTTTACTACCTCCTTATTCAGTAAAATCATCACTCTGCCTGAAAAGTCTTTTTGTTTTTATAATATAAAAAAACTCCCGCCTCCAATAATATATTGGAGGACGAGAGTAATATCCCGTGGTACCACCTCTTTTTGTTAATGCTTCACAGCAATTAACCTCTTCGAGTACGACATATCGCTATGTTTATACTCTAGCACTATAACGGGTGCAGCCCGGTACATTCTACTACAGCCAGGGTTCGATGCACAGTTCCGGGACCATGTTCAGTTAACTTTTCTTTACCCTTTCTCAGCAAGCCGGGTTCTCTGTAAAAGAGCCGTTAACCTACTCTTTCCCTTCATCACTTTTGTGTATTTTCTTAAAATATAATATATTATTTGCCAGAAGTCAAGCTAATAATCATTTAAGATAGTGTCAAGTTTTCTTTATTCAGTTATTAAGGTTTTCTTTTCGTTTCCATGAACTACCCAGCTCTTTTTTCTCTCAGGCAAAGCTTTTATCATTTTATCACTTTCTTCAAGTACATATTTTACCAGTTCCCTGCCTAACTCTT
>JAAYLO010000061.1 GCA_012521855.1 Halanaerobiaceae bacterium | reverse complement strand
TTGTATAATAGTATTCATAAGAAGACTTCTTTCTAAATGTTTTGTTTGTCACTTAACATTTTATCAAATAAGGAGTCTTCTTTCTATTTTATTTTAATATTTCTCCAAAACTTATTTTACACTAACTAAATTCCCCATCAGTATATTTACTGATGGGGAATTAAGGCCAGGTAAACTATAATACTAACTGTTTTTCCCTTTCCTCCAGGAACTGATTTGTGTAAAGATTATAATAATAACCCCTTTCCCGCATCAATTCCTGATGATTCCCTTCTTCAAGAATCCTTCCATCTTTTATAACCAGTATCCTGTCTGCATTCCTTATAGTGGATAACCTGTGAGCAATAATAAAATTGGTTCTCCCTTTAAGTACCCTCATAATAGCATCCTGAATAATCTTTTCCATCTCAGTATCTATTGAAGAAGTCGCTTCATCAAGTACAAATATCCTGGGATTAGAAATAACAGCCCTGGCAAAGGAGATGAGCTGCTTCTGCCCTGTAGATAAGAGGCCGCCTCCTTCACCTACCTCAGTATCATAACCCTTTTCCAGTTTACTTATAAATTTATCAGCATTGACCAGCCTGGCTGCCCATATCATCTCCTCTTCACTGGCATCCAGTTTTCCATAAAGTATATTCTCCCTTATGGTACCACTAAATAAATGCGGATTCTGTAAAACAATACCGATATTCTCATGGAGCCACAGCTGGGACCTCTGCCGGTATTCCACACCATCTATCAGGATTTGACCACTGGCCGGTTCATAAAAACGACAGAGGAGATTAACTATAGTACTCTTTCCAGAACCCGTCTCCCCAACCAGGGCAATAGTCTCCCCTGCTTTAACCTCAAGGTTGAAATTCTCCAGGACCTCCTCTTTTTCAGTATAATGAAAGGAAACATTCCTGAAACTGATATTTCCTTTGATTTCAGGCCAGTTCTCCCGCCGGGGGTTGAAGACATCACCATATTCCTTTACAACTTCTTCACTATCCTTTATCTCCGGCTCTGTATCAATCATGGAAAAGGTCCTTTCTGCAGCCGCCTGTGCATACTGCAGTTCAGCAAAGACCCGGGCCAGCTGGATTACCGGTTCAAAAAAGAGAGTCGTATATGATATGAACATTACCAGTGTACCATACTCTATCTGCTGGAGATAAACACCACGGCCGCCTATATAAATGGCCAGTGCTGTACCTATACTTGTCAGTAATAATATAATTGGCTGGAATAGTGATGAAAAGACAGCAGCCCTGATAGATGAATCCCGCATCTTACCGGTCAGGGAAGAGAATTCAGCCAGATTCTCTTCCTCCCTGACCAGGGTCTTCGTTGTCCTGGCTCCACTGATACCTTCATTAAAAGCTCCGGTAATTCTGGAATTCATCCTCCTTACCTTACGATATGCAGTCAATATCCTCTTTTGAAAATAAACACTGACTACCAGGATAACAGGAAAAACAGCTATAGTAACCAGTGCTAATTTGTAGTTATAGATAAACATCAGGATCAGCATGAAAAACATCATCATTATTCCCCAGACAATATCTACAAATCCCCAGGAGATAATAGCACCAATTTTCCTGATATCTGAAGTCATTCTGGGCATCAGCCAGCCAACAGCTTTATTGTCATAATAGGATAAAGATAGTTCCTGTAGTTTCCTGAAGCCGGCTTTCCTGATATCATAGGAGAGCCAGGCTTCTATTTTACCGGCAAGGATAATAAAAATAAGAACATTTACTGCCTGTAAAAGAACTAATCCTATATATAGAACAGCAAAGGAGGGAAGTCTATCCAGTTCTCCGGTAATGATAAAATTATCAACAGCATATTTCTGCATAACGGGAAAAACAGCATCCAGTATACCAGTTGCTGCCATAAATATACCGAGAATAATCAATGTTTTTTTATGAAACATTAAATAGCTGAATAGCTTTTTCCATAACTTCAGGTTAATTCTACTTTCATTTATCTCATTATCATGTTGACTCATAACTAAACACTCCTCTCCAGAAAATCACTGCTCTGCATTTCATAAACCCGTCTGTACATACCGGGCTCAGCTATCAACAGCTCATGAGTTCCTTTCTGGATAATCTCTCCATCCTCCAGAACCAGGATCAAATCAGCCTCTGAAAGGGTATTTATCCTGTGCGAAATTATAAAAGTAGTGACATCCTTACTTCTTTCTTTCAAAGCCTTCCTGATTCTTGTATCTGTTTCTGTATCAACAGCACTCAATGAATCATCAAAGATGAGTATAGGACAATTCCTGATTAAGGTTCTGGCAATAGCCACCCTCTGTTTCTGTCCTCCGGATAGAGAGACACCCCTTTCGCCAACCATTGTATCATAGCCCTGATCAAATCTCAGTACAACATCATGGATGGAAGCATGTTTTGCTGCATCAAATATCTCTTTTTCTGTTGCATGGATATTGGCAAAACTGATATTTTCTTTAATAGTACGGGCAAACAGGAAGGGCTCCTGTAATACCAGTCCGACATGTTTCCTCAGCCATTTTTTGTCTATCTCCTTAATATCTATTCCATCTATCTCTATTGAACCACTCTGACAATCATATAAACGGGCCAGTAAATGTACTAAAGAACTCTTTCCTGAACCAGTAGGACCCAGAATAGCCACAGTCTGGCCTTTTTCTACTTCAAAAAAGATATTCTTCAGGACAGGTTTATCCTCCTCATAGCCAAAGCTAACATTTTTAAAGCTGATATTTCCCCTGATTTCCGGCTTGAGGCCTTCCTTTTCAGGAAATTCTGTTTCTATACTGAAGATCTCCTGAATACGGTCAATAGCCACCTGCATTTTCCCCAGATCAGTCAGTATACGGCCCAGTTGGCGGACAGGCCAGATCATCATATTTTCATAACTGACAAAGACCACCAGAGTTCCCAGGGAGATCTCTCCAGATACAGCCCAGTATACCCCCATTATCACTACCAGTACTATCTGAAACATACACAGAAAATCTGAACTGGACCAATAAACAGCCAGGTATTTCAGTACACGGTATTGGTTCTCCCGGAAATCTGCATTTTTTTCTTCAAATTTTTCTATTTCATAATTCTGTCTGGCAAAAGCCCTGACAACACGGACACCGGTTAGATTCTCCTGTAAAACAGCAGACATTCTGGCTTCTGATTCATCAGCATCCCTGAAAGTCTTTTTTACCTCTTTATAAAAGAAATATGAGAAAGCAATTACCAGTGGTATAACAGCCATAGCTGTTAAAGCCAGCTTGACATGTAAATTAAACATCACCAGAGCAGCTGCCAGAAAAATAAATACAGCCCTGCCCACTTCCACCAATTGTGCAGCCATAAACAATCTTATCTGTTCAACATCTGATGTACAGCGCTGGATCAGATCACCCACCCTCGCATTAACATGATACTCATAAGAAAGGTGTTGAAGATGATCATATAATTCATCCCGCAAAGTCCTGGCTATTCCCTCTGATGCAGCAGCTGATAATTTCCCCCTGAAATACAGGAAAAGACCTCTCAGTCCGGTCAAGATGACCATAACTGCTCCAGCCAGCATGAGATTATGTAAGAGCTTCTCTTTATCAGTAATCCCCCCCAATATACCCCCTAAAAATACCGGAATATTAAGGGGTTTATCCCCGATAATAGAATCAATACTGATCTGTAAAACAATTGGATTTACTAAAGAAAACAGAGCTGCCAGTGCAGTACTCAGAATTGCTGTAATATATAGTAACCTTCTTCCTCTCATATATCTCCAGATAAAACTCATATTTTTCACCATAATCACCCCATCATAATTATATCCTGTAATAAAGAAAAACCGCCGGTAAAACTATACCTGCGGTTTTTTCACATAAAGGAATCTTTTAAAGACAGGAACCCTTAACGGATTGTTGACTATAAAAAGCAAAACCACAGGTCAACACAACCTGTGGTCAATGCAATATATGATAATTTATAATAAATCATCAGAAAAATCAGATCATCTCACTAACTTTTATTATCACAGGCCGTGTTCTCTTATTGAATTCTAAATTGTTGATAAACGAATTATTTGTAAACGGATGCAAAGAAATAGAATTTATAAAATTAAAATACAAAAAATTCATCAAACACGACCTCCTTTACCTGTATTTATTTTGCGTCCTCCTGACGTTTTTATTCAAAATATATTTAAGTATAACTCTACAAAGTTATCTTGTCAAGTATAAAATAGAAAATCATTTAAAAAATTTATTACAAAGAAGGCTGGATATTGCTGAAACCACTCTACAGCATTACCTCCTCCTTTATTTATATTATAAATATATTCTCCATATACCTTATCCCTTATGGCAATATGTCCCGCTGCTGAACCACCAATTGACAGGCCGCAGGAAACAGCCAGACCGCCTGCAGCAAAAAACCCGCCAGAGCCGTCCCTCCCAGGGCACTGGCGAGGCCCAGGGCTATTTCTCCAAGATAACTTCACGCTTCCCTGTTTCAGGGTTATAGCCATCAGTTATATGATAAAGCAGCAGAATAAAGACCCTTTTTCCCGAAATCTATTTTTCTATATATCCGCTTCCGGTATCCCTGGCCAACAGCCCGGCAATGTCCCTGTTTTCATATATCTCACTAAATTCCCTCAAACCCAATTCTCCCAAAATCCTGATTATATTCATATTATCCATTGGTGTCATAATCAGGGACCCTTCTCCATATTCATTGACAAGCTCCCTGGCTTTATCACTGTTGATATTAGTCTTCGGTCCGCCAATACAGCCCCCTTCGCAACCCATACCTTCTATAAAGTTGGCCTCAAGAGCTTCCCCCTTTTTTAATTTTTCCAGTATCTCTTTACAGGCCTTTACCCCGGCAACCTTTTCCGCCTTCAAATTTATCAGCCGGTCTGGAGCAATCCTGTTTACAACTGTCTTTACCGACAGGCTGACACCACCTGTCCGGGCATATACTCTCCCGGCAAAGGAAGCATGATCTTTGTCATCTTCCTGCAGGCTGGAGGGCTTTATTTCCAGTACCTCAAATACCTCTTTAAGCTCCTGATATGTAATAACAAAATCGACGGCATCTTCCAGGCGGGGGTCCTTTGCCTCTGCCTTCTTGGCTGTACAGGGACTTATAAAAACAACTTTCGCCTCAGGATAAAGTTTTTTGAGAAATCTCCCTGATGCAATCATGGGAGAAACGGATGGGGACATATGTTCAAAAAGTTCAGGAAAATCTCTTTCCACCATATTTATCCAGACCGGACAACAACAGCTGGTCAGGAAAAAATCCTCTTCTTTTTTTACCAGGTGGTCAAACTCATAAGCCTCTTTTATGGTGAGGATATCTGCAAATAAAGCTACCTCTACCATATCTTCAAACCCCATTAACCTGAAAGCCGTCCGGAGCTGTGGAACTGAAACACTATCACCAAACTGGCCGGCAATTGAAGGAGCAGCAGCAGCGAATACTTTAATCTCCTCATTTTTTAATATTTCTACCAATGGGATAAACTCAATCTTGTCTGCGAGGGCCCCATATGAACAGGAAACTGTACAGCGGCCACAGCTTAAACACTTATCATCAATAATAATAGGACCTGTACTCCTTTTATACATCTGTGCTTCATATTTACAGGAATCATAACAATCATAATCCTCAAACTTCTCACCACAATCCCTGCAGGCACCATCGATTTTTTCCAGAACAGGACTTTCAACCCTCTCCAGAGTATTCAGTTTTTCCACTTCATCACTGAAATAATCTCTTTGATCAGGGGCCAGTCCCATGGCCACTCTTATATGGTCCTTAACAAAAGGAATCTCATCCTTTTCAAAAAAATATTTCTTTACGATTCTATCAGCTATCTTTTCCAGATTATCAATTGTTAATTTATTATCCCAGACGTATTTGACCAATTCTCTAAAAATCTCCATTCTTTTCTGGTGAAAATACTTAAACCTTTCTCTGTCAACCAATTATAACACTCCTTTACAGCTGGAAGAGTAATTTTTTTATATTTTTCACCTGTTTATTTTTTAATATTCTACTGATTTCTGCATTATTGTAAATACAATTCCCTGATTTGAGATAAAGAGTGTTAAAAGCAGAAATATGAAAGGCAATAAAAAAAGGCCTCTCAAAATGAGAGGCATCCTTTTTCAGTCCGGTTTTTTTATTTATTACATGGATAATTCATATATAGATATCCCGACAACATACCACTTGCCATTATCTTTTATCAAAAAAATCCCTATTTTTACAGATTTGGGAGAAGAATATGAATATGTACTGCTGCCATAGAAATAAATATTTGCATCAGCAAAATATGCATATT
>JAAYLO010000060.1 GCA_012521855.1 Halanaerobiaceae bacterium | reverse complement strand
GTCTTTGTGTACTTCAACACTCTCAGCATTGAGGGCTATTAAAATATCAATCATATCTGCAACAGCTCTTAACTTTCCTGTACTGAACCTGATAGTACTGAAATTGAGACTTCCTCTGATTATGGACATATAATCTTTGCTGGTAAACACATTATACCCCATCCTGAAAAGGCTTTTTCCTAAAATGAAGGAAGTGGTCTCCAGGCCCTGTCCTGCCTCCCCGCTGATAACAATTGTCAAATCCATTGTTTAACTCCTTTCCCGGGTTGTATATCCTATAATTAATATTCGAGTTATCCTAAAAATATCCTGCTAATAGTAACTATTATTATGGATATATGAATACTTCCATGTCCGCCGGCCCTGAGCTTTCTTTATAAAAGAAAACAGCACCACTGATTTATAGTGGTGCCTTTACAGCTGATGCAGTAACCAATAGTTATGGAAAAACACCATAAACAATAAATTGCAGTATTAAAGAGGGGAGGAGAGAATAAAACCTAATATCTCCTCATACTTACTGTAAATCTCTTCATCTTTCAGACTGCGTTCCTCCCTGGGCAGAGCTATCCTGATTGTTTTGTTTATTCCGGCGGGTTTATCTGTCAGGGTTATTACCCGGTCAGCCAGAAGAACTGCCTCTTCCGGATCATGAGTAATAAAGAGTACTGCAAAACCATATTCCTCTTTTTCTGTAAGGATCATTTCCTGTAATTGATACTTCAGGCTGATATCCAGTGACTTAAAAGGCTCATCCATCAATACCAGATCAGGCCTGATTGATAGAGCCCGGATTATCTCCAGTCTCTGTTTCATACCGCCGCTGAGCTGGCCGGGATAAGAATCCCTGAATTCCAGAAGCCCGGATCTGATGAGGAGCTTCTCCCTGATCTCATCTGCTTTTTCCAGTGCCGGGAAATTGTCCTGTACAAATCTGATGTTCTGGTCAACGGTAAGCCAGGGCAGAAGGCGGGGCTCCTGAAAAATATAGGCAAGAACCTTATCAGAATCCATTACAATCTCCCCGCTGTCTGCCGTCAATATATTGGAAACAATATTGAGAAGAGTGGTCTTGCCGCAGCCTGACGGCCCAACCAGGGCAACAATCTCTTCCTCATATATATCGAGAGATATATTTTTCAATACTTCAAATTCCCCTGTGCTCCTTGTGAAATTTTTACTGATATTTTTTATAGCCAGTATCTTTTTGTCTTTTCCATTATCTTCATATTTCCCTTTACTTCTCTTCATCATAATTCCACCTTGTCACATATCTCTTCACAGGCTGCAGGATTCCATATTCAAAAGCCAGCATCAAAATTATAAGGACCAGTGCCCAGGCAAAGAGTTTTTCAGTCTCCAGATTGCTGTTGGCCATACTCAAATCAAAACCAACCCCTCTTGAACTGCCGATAAATTCAGCAAAAATGGTGGACTTCCAGGCAAAAGATGCACCGATACTTACTGCTGAAACCAGATGAGGTATCAGGGCAGGTAAGTAGATTTTAAAAATAATCCTCTTGCCTGGAGACCGGTAAACCCTGGCCATCTCCACAAGCCTTAAGTCAATACTGTCAAGACCTGTAAATATATTTACAAATATAACCGGAAATGTGACAATAAAAATCAGAAAAACAGGAGTAAGGTCATCAGCTATACCAAACCAGATAACAGCAAAAACCAGCCAGATAACAGGCGGTATGGTCTGAATTATGGTAAAGAGCGGGCGGAACAGATACCGGCAGAATCTGTTTGACCTCAACAATACAGCAAAAAAGAGGCCTGTGAGAACTGCCAGTGAATACCCGGCTGCTGTCCTTTTCAGGGTTATCAGGGTACTCTGCCACAATCTGCCGCTATTCCAGAGACCCTTCAGGGCCTGAAATGTTTCTGCCGGTGAAGGCAAAATCAGTGGATGGTATCTCCTGGCCAGTAACCCCCACAAAACAAGCACTACCAGTATACCAGCAGTGCCTGTTAATAATCTCTTATTGATCCTGGAAGTAAAAAAGCTCATCTGGTAAACTACCACCTATCATTTCCGGATAAATTTTCATTATCTCATTAAAATACAGCTCAATCAGCTGATAAGCCTCTCCGGCAGGGTAATAATTCAGATTTATTCTCTGAAAAGAAGCCTGGATTACCGGTGCCGGTTGTCCAAAATACTCTGCTGCCAGTCCTGCTGCCTCTTCCGGATTGGCATGAACCCACTCAATACCCTTTTGATAATATTCGTTAATTTTTTTAAGCAGCCGGCTGTTCTTTTCAGCAAAATCCCAGCTGGCAAATAATCCGACAAAAGGTATCCGGTTTTCTCCATTATGGATCTTTGCCCATTCCTCCTGTATATCAAATGAGAGATATGCATCTTCATAATTGGCCAGTGTAATTGTTACCATCGGCTCGGGCAGGATGATGG
>JAAYLO010000059.1 GCA_012521855.1 Halanaerobiaceae bacterium | reverse complement strand
GCGAGGGCTGCCAGAATAATAACAGAAAGATGGCTAAAGAAATATAATTATTTGCCTGATGGATTCGTTGTGGAGGGGCCTCTGGCTGGAGGGCATTTGGGCTTTAGGAGAGAACAGATCAATGATACTGAATATTTGCTTGAGAAGATAGCAGCTGAGGTATTAGAGGAGCTCAGTATTTTTGAAAGGGAGTATAGGAGAGCTATTCCGGTAATTGCCGGAGGAGGTATTTATACAGGTGAAGATATTTATAAATTTATAAAATTAGGGGCTGCAGGGGTTCAGATGGGAACACGGTTTGTAGCTACATATGAATGTGATGCTGCCCCGGAATATAAAGAAGCCTATGTAAATTGTAAAAAAGAAGATATTGTTATTATTGACAGCCCTGTCGGCTTACCTGGAAGGGTTATAAAAAACTCCTTTGTCCAATCAGTAGAAAAAGGAATGAAGCGTCCCTTTAATTGTCCTTATCATTGCATAAAGACATGTCAGGTTAAAAACAGCCCGTATTGTATAGCAAGGGTGCTCTTAAATGCAAAAGAAGGAAATTTGAATGATGGTTTTGTTTTTGCAGGACAGAATGCATACAGGGTAGAGAAAATTGTTCCTGTAAAAGAACTGATAGAATCATTAATTGAAGAATATGATGATTATTGTAAGAAAATATAAAAAAGAAGGAATTTACGGATGTTTATAGAATAAGAAATTAACAAATAATGGGAATAGTTCAATTATCAGCAGTTATTCTATTGCTTATATCATTAATAGGTCTATTTATATAAAATATAACAGAGTAAATTATAATGATACAGTTATCAGCAGAATACTGGTAAATAATGATACTAGAGAGGAATTTATAGACAGGCCGGAAGATATTTATATATTAGTCATCATATGGAATAAAATCTGATTTAAAGGCAGAGCCTGTTCCTTCTTATTGATGCAGGATATTATTCGCATCTGTTGAAATATATAAAAGGGTAAGTGAAGGCACCTATGAGTGTGCTGAGTATTTTTCAAAGGAGAATCAGGGCATATGGAAATCATTTATTTTATTCAGTCTTTTTCTAATCCCTTTCTGGACAGGTTCTTTCAGATGATTACTATGCTGGGGGAGGACCTCTTTTTTATAATCGTGGTAGGAATAGTATTCTGGACTGTCAGCAAAAGATTTGCTTATCAAATGGCCTTTGTGTATCTGGGCAGCGGTTTGCTTAACTGGCTGATTAAAGAAATTTTCAAAGTGCCCCGGATAATAGGCCAGGAGGGTGTCCGTTCTCTGAGAGTAGAAACTGCGGGAGGTTATTCTTTCCCCAGCGGTCATACACAGACTTCTGCCAGCTTCTGGACCTTGCTGATGACCAGATACAGAAAAATATGGTTTTATATCCTTGCGGTCATAATTATGATTTTGATAGGAGTATCCAGGCTTTATCTCGGTGTTCACCGCCCTGTTGATGTGGTATTCGGCCTGATTATTGGAGTTGCCTGGGTTTTTCTCGCCAATGTAATCTTCGAAAAATTTGAGCAGGATAATATCAAAACAGGGGCTGTAATAATCCTGGCAGTTTTATTACTGATGCTCTATGTCCGGAATGACACATTTTATAAGGCTTCAGGTACTTTGATAAGCCTCCTTTTGGGATACATGATAGAGAAGAGATATATAAATTACAGTGTTGAAGCAAAAACTGGATTTCACTTATTAAATATAATTATTGGCTTTGCAATTATATTCCTTATTAAGGAAGGACTCAAGCTGTTGCTGCCGGCATGTATCTGGAGTGAATTTTTGCGCTATTCTGCCCTGGGTTTGTGGCTGACAACAGGGTCCACCTTTTTATTTAAAAGATTCATACCTGAAAAATAAGAGGCTTCAGTTTAAAACCGGAGCCTTGTCATTTATATCCCTTAACTTAACATTGCATCAATAAACCAGAGATTTTTGCTGTATCCTGCTACATGCCCCTCAAGAATAGCTACTACTTCAAAATCTCCTTCATCATCAGCAGTATTTCTGATATCTATGGCCAGGTTCTTCAGTTTTGTATAATCATCCTTTAAAATTTGAAGAACTTCATCTGCGGTGAATTTATCTTTATCCAGTTCCTGTATAGTAGTGTTTTTCAGGTAATCCTCTACTCTGGCCAGTGGTTTTTCATTTCTCATTTTAATAAGTTCTGCAATTTCATCAAACTTCTCAAAAAGATCATTATTCAGCTCTTCAGTAAACTCGTGGATACGTACAAATT
>JAAYLO010000058.1 GCA_012521855.1 Halanaerobiaceae bacterium | reverse complement strand
GAAAAATATGTAATTCTCCCTGGTGCTCGTTGCACTCAGCAGTGGCCTTCCCAATACATCCCCGAAAAATTTTTCCACTTCTGTGTCACTGCTGTCTGCTGCCTTTTTTACCGCCCAATCAATAAAGTTTTCCTTATCTGGATTTGTCAGAACCAGAATAACTGCCAGTAACAGAATAATTATAATGATACTGATAAACTTCCGCATCTTTTTTCACACCTTTACCCTGTTTAGTCATTTTCCTCTCATTGCTCATATTGAATAATTTTTTAAATATAATTATATAAAAAACAACCCGGTTTTATATTATGTATGGGGGGAAAAAAATGTTCTTAAAAAAACATGAATTATGTCTTCTCTTATTTGCCATGTATCTTATCATCTTTTGTTCTGGATTTTTTTCAGCAAGGGTTTCCAGTACAGAAATTAGGGAATACATCTTCCATAGAATCCCGCCGGATCTGGCGGCCACCTCCAGCCTGGATCTTCCCTTGCCTGTACCCTCTTCAATAAGTACAGAGATTGATAAAACCAGACTTGATCTGGAAAAAATATCTATTAACAAATACTTCATAATCTATTCTGTTATATATGGCGACCAGAGTCATACAGCCTATCATTTATATCTGACAAACCTGAACCGGGAAATACTTGATAAAAATGCCGTTGGAAAGATCTATCTGCTTACTGAAACAGGAGAAAAAATAGAGCCTGTTGCCCAACTGCCTGTAATAGAGGATTTCCCCACAGACCAACCCCTGGGCTGGAAAATAAAGATAATTGTTAAATTCCCTTATAAAACAGAACGTGAAAACCACAGTCTTGTTTTTAACTATCTGGATACAGAATTTGTACTGTCAAAAATATCATATTAATGAAGGCCATATCCTTATTTCTTTATATGCTGGTGTGTCTTCAAATGTTCACTACAGTATTCATAATCACCCTCACACTTTGAACAATAACGAAATTCCATTTTCGGATCATCTTTTTCAGTTATACCACAGATGGTACACCTGTGAATTGTTTCATCCAGGCCGCCCTTCACTACCCTGAACCGTTGCCTGTTGTTATAGACTTTTTTCCTTCTTCGAAGATCATCGAAAAGCTCCCTGCCAAAAAAGAGAAAGAAATTGCTCAGGGCAGCAACAGCTGTTATTTTATCAACTAAAGGATATGCTATTATCACATAGGCAAAATATATCCAGTTAAGTAAGGCCAAATATTTGACCTTTACCGGTAATATAAAGAAAATCAGTACTTCAAAATCAGGATATAATCTGGCAAAAGCCAGAAAAAGAGTCAGATTGATATATGTTGGAGTCCCTATTCCTCCAGTAAATAATGTAATGATTGTAGTAGCAGTTACTCCCAGAAGATAATAGATATTGAACCTGAAACTTCCCCAGTATGATTCAAGTGCAGAACCGATTAAATAATAGAAATACAGAGCAAAAAACAAAAACACAGGGGAAAATGTAGGCGGAATAAAGATATATGTTATTAACCTCCAGATCTCTCCTTTTCTTACCAGGGCAGGATTCAGAGTCAGTTTTGATAAAAACCTCCCTGATGGATCAGAAACTGTCAAAATATAGACTGCTGCTGTCAAAAAAATAATATAGAGCATTAAATTTTTCACAGCCAGCTTTCCGTATTTCTTCTCCAACCTGTCCAACCATTTCATCAAACCATCTCCTTTTTTTACTTTTACGGGACAGTTATGGCAACTAAGCACTTATTAGTTTTTTCAATAACTCAATATTTATCTCTTCTATGGAATTAACTATAATATCTGCCTTTGATATATCCTGCTTACCGGAATTGGGATTGGAAAATGCTATACATTTCATTCCCGCTTCCAGGGCTGCAGTAACTCCATTCCTTGAATCCTCAATAACTACACATTCCTCTGAAGTTAAGTTAAGTTTTTCTGCAGTCTTAAGGAAAATAGCAGGATGCGGCTTGCTCCTTTCCAGGTTTTCTCCACTGATAATAAGCGGAAAGCAATCTGTCAGTGCAAATTTCTCCAGAACAGCATTAATATAGGATAGAGTTGAAGAAGAAGCAAGGGCTGTTTTTATATTTTCTTTTTTTAACTCAGCAAGTAATTCTCTTATCCCCGGAATGGGCTCTATCTCTAAAACAGATATCTCATCAATAAGTCCGGTATTCTGCATCTCAATTAATTCTTCAATACTTTCCTTTATATCATATTTTTCTTTAAGAATATACCATTGGTCTTTAATGGAAACCCCCACAAATTTACTATATTCTTCAACCGTTAACTCAAATCCCAGTTTCCTGTACAATTCCATATTCAATCTGGAATGAATTGGTTCACTATCGATTATTACACCATCCATATCAAAAATTACTGCTTTCAATTCTGCCATGATTATTTCCCTCCATTTTTTAGTATAATTTTTTCTTCTGTTTATTGTTTTGTAAAAAAAGCTGTATCCTTAATCACCCAGAATAAAATGCCTCAATAAATCATCATAAATTTCTCTCTTACGGATCAATCTATCATTTCCTTTTCTGTCCACCAATACCTCTGCCGGTCTCAGGCGGCAGTTATAATTAGATGACATAACAAAACCATAAGCACCGGCATCCATTACAGAAAGCAAATCTCCTTCATTTATTACGGGCAATTCACGGCCCTTTGCAAGTATATCTCCAGTTTCGCAGATATTCCCTACTACATTTACTGTTTCTTTTCTCTCATTATCTACAGGATTATCCGGGTGTTTCAGTACCCTGATTTCATGATAGGAATCATAAAGGACCGGTCTCATCAGGACATTAAAACCCAGATCTGTTCCAACATATTTTATACCATAGTTTTCTTTTGTTGAGTAAACCGTTCCCAGCAAGATACCACATTCAGCAACAATATACCTGCCGGGCTCTACTTTCAATATCACATCCTTGTTGCCATATTCTTCGAGAAACTCACTGAAGACCTGTGTCAAATTCCTGCCCAGTTCTTCCAGGTCAAGCCTTTTTTCATCAGGCTGATAGGGAATCCCAAACCCCCCGCCAATATCAATATAGTCCAGCCCTTCAAATTCTTTTGCTATCTCAAAAAGATTCCTGACCCCTTCAATATATTTTTGGCCATCAAGAAACAGAGAGCCCATGTGTTGATTTATACCCACCAGTGTGAGCCTGTGTTTTGTCAGAAGCTTTTTTACCTCTGTAATAAAAGACTTTTCTACACCAAACTTGGTCTTTCTGCCTCCTGTATTTACCATTTCATGATGGCCGACACCAACACCCGGGTTGAATCTGACTGCAATTTCCCCGCCAGGATTGATCCTGCCAAAAAGATCCAGCTGTGACAGTGAATCTACACTTACAGTTATACCCCTCTCAATGGCAAACATCATTTCTTCAGCTGACACATTATTACAAATATAAAAGATCCGGTCCGGACTAAATCCAGCTTTTTCTTCAATGATAATCTCCCCTGGTGACATGGCATCAACATCCAGGCCTTCTTCCCTGATAATTTTTAATATTTCAAGGTTTGTATTGGCCTTGGCAGAATAATTAACCCTGTAGTTTTCAAAAGCTACTAAATTGATTAATTCCCTGCATCTTTCTCTCAATATCTCCTCATCATAAACATACAAGGGGCTGCCGTATTTACTTACCAGTTCAAATGCTTTTTCCTCAGTAATCATAAATTTTGCCATTCTACCTACTCCTTATACAACATTTACGAAATGCTTTCCTTATATTTTAACACATTCAGATAAAACTTTCATCTACATTCATTATTTTTATCTTTCAAGCATTTTGTAAAAATCCTGAATCGCTTTTACTTTATAAGCAGACTTACTGGCTGCAGCTATTCCCTTCACACTGGCTACAGTAGCAGTCGTTGTAGTTATATAGGGTATCCTGTACTGAATTGCACCTGAACGGATATAACTGTCATCTACTTTGCCCTCTTTGCCTATGGGGGTATTGATGATCAACTGTAATTCACCGTTTTTTATGGCATCGACAATATTCGGCCTGCCCTTATTTATTTTCTTAATTTCACTACAATCGATTCCTCTTTCCAGGAGATACCTGTATGTGCCTTCAGTGGCCACTATTTCGAAACCCAGCTCAGACAGTTTTCGGGCTGACTCCACGATATATGGTTTATCCTTATCTGCAACAGTAATCAAAACCTTTCCCTTAAGAGGCAGCCCGACACCTGCAGCCTCCTGGGCTTTATAAAAGGCCATGGGATAAGAATCAGCAATTCCCATCACTTCCCCTGTTGCCTTCATTTCCGGACCAAGGACCGGGTCAACATTTTTGAACATGTTGAAGGGAAAAACTGCTTCCTTGATTCCATAATAGGGAATTTCCCGTTTTTTAAGACCCATCCCTGCCAGAGACTCTCCCAGCATCAAACGGGTAGCCAGTTGTGCAATATTAACACCCGTTACCTTGCTTACCAGAGGGACTGTCCTGGAAGCCCGGGGATTTGCTTCGAGAATATAGACCTTTCCATCTGCCAGGGCATACTGAATATTTATTAAGCCCACGACCTTCAGCTCTCTGGCAATTTCAGATGTATATTTTTCAATCAGTGCCAGCTCTTTTTCCTGAATATTAATAGACGGTATAGAACAGGCACTATCACCGGAGTGTACCCCTGCTTCCTCGATATGTTCCATCACTGCTGCCACAAAGGTCTCCTTCCCGTCAGTCAGGGCATCCACCTCTGCTTCAATGGCATGTTCCAGGAATCTATCTATCAGTATCGGGTGCTCTGGAGAGACCTCCTCAACGGCATTCTTTACATAGGAATCCAGGCTCTCCTCATCATATACTATCTCCATACCCCGGCCGCCAAGAACATATGAAGGCCTGACCATCAGAGGATAACCGATCTTATGGGCTATCTTTCTTGCTTCTTCTATGGAATGGGCTATACCGCTTTCAGGCTGGGGTATACCCAATTTTGTCATTAATTCACGGAACTGTTCTCTATCTTCAGCAAAATCTATGCTTGCCGGTGATGTACCCAGGATTTTTACACCTGCTTCTTCCAGTTCCCTGGCAATATTGAGAGGTGTCTGGCCTCCAAACTGAACAATCATGCCCTCCGGTTTTTCTCTCTCGTAGATCTGCAATACATCTTCAACAGTCAATGGCTCGAAATACAATCTGCTTGATGTATCATAATCTGTAGAGACTGTCTCCGGGTTACAATTCACCATAATGGGGTCATATCCAAGCTTACTCAGGGTAAATGCGGCATGAACACAGGCATAATCAAACTCTATACCCTGCCCGATGCGGTTCGGGCCGCCGCCAAGGATCATAGTTTTTTTCCTGGGTCCTTCCCGTACAGGCAATTCTGTTTTCTGATATGTTGAGTAAAAATACTCCCCATCAGCCCCGCTGACAGGGATGATATTATACCCGCTCTTTTTACCGGTATTGTATCTTTGACTGCGGATCTCTTTTTCATCTACCTCAAGCAATTGTGAAAGATATTTATCTGAAAAACCCAGGTCTTTTGCCTCATGCAAAAGATCATTGGGTAATTTTTCCCCTCTATAATCCTTTATTCTGTCTTCAAAATCAGCTATTTTCTTTATTTCCTGAAGGAACCATCTGTGGATATGGGTCAGCTTATTAATTTCTTCAATACTGATTCCCTGCTGAAGGGCATGGTAGATGAGAAATATCCTTTCACTTGTCGGTACACTTAAGGCACTGATTATATCATCCCGTCTCATCCCCTGGAACTTCCTGATATTCCCCAGGCCGTATCTTCCTATTTCCATTGAACGTATGACTTTCTGGAAGGCTTCAGGGAAGTTCTTGCCAATACTCATCGCCTCTCCGACAGCCATCATCTGTGTGCCCAGCCTGTCTTCCACCTGGGGAAATTTTTCAAAGGTCCAGCGAGGAAATTTGACCACCAGATAATCTTCTGATGGTTCATATTTGTCTAGAGTACCACCCTTCCAGTAAGGAATCTCTTCCAGAGTCAAACCGACAGCGAGTTTTGTAGAGATCCTGGCAATGGGAAATCCAGTCGCCTTGGAAGCAAGGGCTGATGACCTGGAGGTACGGGGATTCATTTCAATTACAACAAGCCTGTCTGTCTCCGGATTATAGGCAAACTGAAAATTGGCTCCGCCAATAACGCCGATGGCATCAGCAATTTTGTAACTATATTCTTCAATACGTTTCTGAACATCCCGGGAAACAGTCAACATCGGTGTAACACAGAAACTATCACCGGTATGTACTCCCATGGGATCTATATTTTCAATAAAACAGATGGAGATTTTCTTACCCTTCTGGTCCCGGACCAGCTCCAGCTCCAATTCCTGCCAGCCGATAACCGCTTCTTCAACCAGAATCTGATTGATCATACTGGCAGCAATTCCCCTTTCAGCAGTTTCACGTAATTCTTCAACATTATAGACCAGGCCGCCGCCAGTACCACCCATTGTATATGCAGGACGTATAACAATTGGATAACCCACTTCTCCAGCTATTTTCTCAGCCTCTCCTACAGAATAGGCTGGAAAACTCACTGGCATCGGCACACCGATTTTTTTCATCAATTCTTTAAATAAAATCCTGTCTTCTCCGCGTTCAATGGCCTCCGGTTGAATACCTATTATTTCTACTCCATATTTAGCAAGAATCCCTTTTTTAAACAAATCAGATGTCAGATTCAGTGCTGTCTGGCCTCCCAGATTCGGTAAAAGGGCATCCGGTCTTTCTATCTCAATTATTTTTTCCATTGTCTCTGCTATTAAGGGCTCAATATATGTACGGTCAGCCATTTCCGGGTCAGTCATGATGGTAGCTGGATTTGAATTCACCAGTACTATCTCATATCCTTCTTCCTTAAGAGCTTTACAGGCCTGAGTACCGGAATAATCAAATTCACAGGCCTGTCCAATAACAATAGGTCCTGAACCAATAATCATAATTTTTTTGATATCTTCCCTTTTGGGCATCCTGCTCTCCTCCTGTTTTAAAAAATACTATCTGTATTATTATACATATTTCCCTGTAAAAATCAACTTTTTTTTCATGAAGATAGTATCAAGTTTTCTTTGGATTTTAAAAAAAGACTCCTTCTGTTATTAAAATGCCAGGCTTTTTATTGCAGCAAATGCTGCATCTACCTTTCCCCGTCTTAATATTGGCATGACTTCCTTAGCCTCTGGAT
>JAAYLO010000057.1 GCA_012521855.1 Halanaerobiaceae bacterium | reverse complement strand
TATTTTCTGTGGAAGTGCAGAAAATACTATTGAATACATGAAAAAAATAGTTTGTAGTGATTGCCTTGAGGCAATGAATAATATAAAATAAGTTTATAGGAAAAATTACTTATAAAAGAAATCATGTAAAGGCTTAAAGATGTATAAAACCGCAGATAAAATAACTGCGGTTTAATATTTATATGAAAGATTAGATATTTATAATGAAGGAGGTAATATATATTATAAACTGGTTCTGGTCAACAGAAAGTTTAATCTATCAATATTCATCATGGTGTTTGAATATAATCTGAAAGCAATATCTGTAAGCATACCTTCAGGAACACCCAGGATCATATCCCGGTATATTTCAGCATCCTGTAATTCATTCATTACAGCACGTTCCAGCCCGGCCCGGTAGCTTACAGGAATTCTAAAATCCTGTATAATCGGCACCAAACGTTCTCCGCTGAGTTCCCGGTATGTTTCCTCAAGTATTTCAAGGTTTCTGCGAGTAATATCTCTGTTTGTTCCTAAAACACTGCGGTTTGTAATCATCCCTGGCTCACGTTGCTGTAGTGTGGGTTGTGCGGTAACCTGGTCAATGAGAAAATCATATAATTCTATATCCCTTTCCTCTCTCCCGGCCATAATACGCAGCTTTTTCAGGAGTTCATCATAATCTTCAGGGCAGGGGAATCTTTCAGGACTCAGGTCATTAAGCTCACTCATTTTTCTGCTCCTTTCTTTATAATAATCGCCTGCTATATATTATGCTGAAATCAGAGTTATTGTTAAATTTTATTAGAAGTTTTTGGAGCAGCGGGATAGATAATAGTTCAGGAAGTTTTTATGATAAGCCCAGATATGACAGGTTATCAAAGAAGCTATAAACAATTAGAACCTGAACATTGTTACCGGGTTATTTTACCTCAAAAGATATATTACATGGATATTTTGAGCACCAATGGGCACCAGTCACCATATCATTCCCACAATAAAAAAAAGGGCTCTAAGCCCTTTCATATCATTGGTGCTGAAGGGGGGATTCGAACCCCCATGGGCTTTTGCCCACATGACCCTGAGTCATGCGCGTCTGCCTATTCCGCCACTTCAGCATGATAATATTATAATAAATGATTATTGTAAAAATGTCAAGGTTTAATTTTCAGGATTTTATTGAGATTTATTTTTTGTAAATGTTTTTGCAGGAAAAATACTTCCTATCACGAATTAATTAAATTGTATGTATATTTATGTATAGAAATTTATAGAGAATAGTTGAGAATGGAGAAAGGTGGTAGTATGTTTAAGTATTTGTTTATTTTTTTGTTTGTATTTTTGATGGTCGGGATTGGTTTTTACAGTAGGAAGAAGGTAAATAGCGTAAGTGACTTTTTCCTGGGCGGCCGGAAAATGGGAGCCTGGCTCTCTGCATTTGCCTACGGCACCAGTTATTTTTCTGCTGTGATTTTCATTGGTTATGCAGGTAGTCTGGGTTGGTCTTTTGGAATTTCTGGTGTCTGGATTGGAATAGGCAATGCTGTCCTGGGCAGTTTACTGGCCTGGCTGGTATTGGGTAAGAGAACCAGAAAAATGACCCGGGAGATGAATGCTTCAACAATGCCTGAGTTCCTGGAAAAAAGATATGACAGCAGAGGTTTAAAAATAATTACAGCGATCATTACTTTTGTCTTTATGATTCCTTATTCTGCATCTGTCTATAAGGGAATGGGTTATTTATTTGCCAATACCTTTGGAATACCCATTGAATATTATTCTTACTGTATACTGGCAATAGCCGTATTGACAGGTCTGTATCTTCTGATGGGAGGATATATTGCTACAGCCATTAATGATTTTATACAGGGTATCATTATGATTATTGGCATTATTTTTATGGTTTATTTTGTTGTAATCCATCCTGCTGTAGGAGGAATAGCTAACGGCTTGAGTAAATTGAGCCAGATCCCTGAGGTGGGCCCTGATCTGGTTTCTCCTTTCGGCGGAAGTCCCTGGAGCCTGTTGTCACTGGTGGTTTTGACCAGTCTGGGAACCTGGGGATTGCCCCAGATGGTACATAAGTTTTATGCCATCAAGGATGAAGATGCTATAAAAAGAGGTACAATCATATCAACTCTCTTTGCTGCCATTATAGGTATAGGGGCATATTTTACCGGGAGTTTTGGAAGACTTTTTTTGAACAATACAGCTCCTTCTGATATGGACATGGTAATGCCTGTATTACTGGAAACCGCCCTGCCTGATGCCCTGATGGGAGTCGTGATAATCCTGGTATTATCTGCTTCCATGTCAACACTTTCTTCCCTGGTCCTTGTTTCCAGTTCCTCTATTGCCCTGGATCTCATTAAAGGGGTAATAAATCCGGATATGAAAAAGGAAAGGGTCATGCTGGTAATGAGAAGCCTCTGTGCTATATTTATAGCCTTTGCTGTGGTGGTAGCTGTAAACCCCAATGCGATTGTTACATTGATGGCTTTATCCTGGGGTACTGATGCAAGCTGTTTTCTGGCACTATTTCTTTACGGTCTGTATTGGAAAGGAACAACAAACTCCGGT
>JAAYLO010000056.1 GCA_012521855.1 Halanaerobiaceae bacterium | reverse complement strand
CCTCCTATGGATCCAATTGTATCTGCAATTACATCAGATGTAGAAGCTGGACTTTCTGTAATATTCTCTTGTGCTTTTTCCCCTTCTTCCCGTGCCATTTCTTCCCATACAGGCAATGTCTCAGGGGCGACCTTCTCTATCGCTTCCTGCAATACCTTTGAATAAGGGTCAGCAGGAACATCAGGGAATCGTTCCCTTAATGCTCCTGCCAGTTGCATAAGGGATAAACTCTCACCAAAGGATTTTACTGTACGCTGGCCAAATCTGGTCACATCATCCAGTGTCATTTCTTTTTCAGGAGTTGCCTTTTCCGGGTCAAAAAACGGTTTAGGGCTGAACACAAGATGTTTTGTCCAGTGTTCAGGCTCTTCATACTCCCAAGCTTTAGAAAAATCAATAGTGGTAGGTTCAGGTTCTTTCAACTTTTCAATATCTATCCCTTCAAAAAGCCCCTCAATAACCGGTATCTCTGGAGTTTTAATAATATCTTTTTTTATATCATCAAAAAGGCCTTCAATGATGGGCAGCTCATTTGCCATATATCTCAACTCCTATCTTTAAAATCTCTGAACCGTTCCCTCTAATCCAGAATACCTTAAGATAGTGATCAACGAATCAACTGGATAACCATAAGTTTCTTCTACCAGTTTTTTCTTTTCATCTGAAAGCAATTCCAATGCCCTTATCAATTCCTGATTGTTATTTGTACCTAACTGCTGTTTTAATACATTAATAATATCAATTGGAGTATATCTGGTCTGAGGCTCACTCTGTCTATCTTTAAACAGGTTTCCAAAAGTCTCGCTAAGACTATCAAAAATACCCTGGATAAAACCTGTATCCTCTCCGGCATCTTCCTGCTCGTCAGCAAACAGGAAGTTGCTAAAACCATCCTCGCCGGTAAGAACATTCTTGCTGCCGGTAGATAATATCCGCTGCTCGCCACCAAAAAAATCGCTGCCAATATAATATAGGTTTCCTTCATCATCAGTAAATGGCGTCCCGTCTTCATACACCAGATAACCTGACATATTCTCATAAAGCCAACGACCATCAGGAGCCTGAATAACCTTTCTATTTTGAGGCATAGAGAATCGTTCTTCAATCACAGACGGAACTATACTCTGTCTTTCAGCAGGATTTAATACCCTATCTTTTGTTACAAAACCACCTGCAGCTGTTTTGTATACTATCTCCCCATTAGGCAGCATACCATATATTCGGCTATCGTCTATATCAAATCCAGGGCTTTCAGTAGCAATTCTGCTCACCAAATCCTCCGGCTGACCAAATACTCTCCAGGGGCTGTTTTCCCAGATTGCCCTTTCATCTGGAGTAACCTGCCGGTCCATCATAATCATCCCTAATAAATCCTGAAGCCCTAACTGATTATAGTCAAAGCCTTCTTCCCCAGCTGGAGGAGCCTGTACTAGTGAGTACCATCCTTCGTAACCAGGGACTGCAACCGGATAATACCCGGCTTCTTGATATGAACTAACCTGCTCTGGAGTAAGAGGTAATAACCCCGCTCTGAAAAGCTCTATAGGTTTTAAAGGCTTCTCAGCAGGCAACCCTTCCTGTACTGCATACCAGCCGGGATATACCTCTGTTACATAATACCCTGCATCCCTGTATCTTTCAACATCTTCAGGAGCCAGGTTTCTTAGATTAGCTCTCAGCAAATCTAATACACCAGGTCTCTGTTCGGGGAAAAGGGCCTCAGTTGTTACGCCTGCAGGTAAAACGTCAGAATACTCCTGCATGAACATATCCTGTAGTACAGGACTTTCT
>JAAYLO010000055.1 GCA_012521855.1 Halanaerobiaceae bacterium | reverse complement strand
CAATAAGACAGGAGTATGCATATTAGAATAATATGAGAATGGTATCTTATAATACAGCTGTAAGAATAATTGACAGGGGGTAAATATGAGAATAAAGAAGTGTTTTGTATTTCTGGCTTTAATACTTTTATCCATGGTCATAAATGCTGAAGAAACACCTCTGGTGAATATCCTGCTTTATGAAACTGATCTGAGGGATGCAATTAATGAAATTTCAATACAGACAGGTATAAATATCATCTGTGACCAGACAGTCGGAGGAATAGTTACAGCCAATATAATCGATATGCCTCTGGAAGAGGCCCTGAATATGATTTTGGTCTCTGGCGGGTATACTTATAGAAAGATTAACAATTATTATCTTGTCGGCCTGGCAGATCCGAAGAATATTACTTTCAGTGAATTGAGTGTACTGGAAGTAGTGGAGTTAAATAATATACTGGTTAAGGATGTCTTTTCCCTCTTGCCTCCCTTTTTATCTGCTTATGTGAAAGGGGATGCTGATAAGAATATCTTAACAATAAATGCAGCCCCAAAAGATATAATACGGATCAAGGAATTTATCAGTAAAATTGACCAGCCCCGGAAACAGGTAGAAATAAGAATACTCATAACTGAAGTTGATAAAAAATCAATTGAAGAGTCAGGAATCAATTTTCTGGAGTTCAATCCGGAAAAAAACCCTATGGAGAGATTTGCTTTCGACGGGGTAAGGAATTCCCTTGAGATTGAAACAGACCTGTATGGGAGATTATTGAGCAGACTGAAGCTGCTGGAGGAGGAACATAAGGCCTCTATTGAGGCAGATCCACGTATTTTGCTCTCTGACGGAGGTAAAGCCCGCCTTTTTATCGGGGAAGAACAGGTGCTCTTAATCGAGAATAAAGAGGGTAACAGCACCCGTACTGAAGAGATTAAGGTTGGAATAGGATTAGAAGTAAGTGCCAGAATAATTGGTAAAGACAAGGTATATCTTGAACTTGCTCCGGTATTAAGCCATTTTATAGATGAAGCCAGGCCGGATCTCCTGGTGAAAGAAAGTTCTTTAGCAAGCTCTATCTATGTTGAGGACGGACAGACTGTCTGCCTGGCTGGAATGACCCTGAATAATGACTCTGAGTATGTCAGAAAGGTCCCTGTCCTTGGTAATATACCCCTTATCAGGTGGTTATTTAGAAATGAAAATAAAGAGGAAAACAGTAAAGAATTGCTTGTATTCGTTACGCCCTTTATCAAATAGGAGCAGTATTGTTATGAAAAATAGAGGAACTGTCCTTTATTCGGGGTTTGTTTTGATCATATGCTTTTTGGCATCCATCTGTACAGCAGGAGTAATGGCAAAAGAAAATGCAGTAAAACTTCTGCAGGAGGGTTGGGAAGATATAAATACGGGAATAAGCAGAGAGATGGTGCTGTATTATATAGATATTGAAGAAATGGATTTAAAAGCTGTAATGGAGCTGGAATCCAGATTAAGCCTGCAGCAGGATCCTGAAAAGGAAGGGGCCTGGCTGATTACCGGTGATATATTGACAGAAATCTGCTGGAACAGTAAAAATACAGTTTATCACTCCTGGATTCTCGCAATACCGGGGAAAAAAGCGGAGATTGGGCTTAAAACCACTCTTATTACAGCCGGGGATACAGATCTTTCAGATTATATAAGAATTGTCATAGAACCACTAAAGATATATGGAAAAGAGATCTATTCTTATCTTACCCTGGAGTATAAAGTTGGTTCTGGAACAGTATCCAGAATGGAGACTGGGCTCTGGACGGGTAAAAGGAGTGAAAAGCCTGTTGTTTTGCTCAGAAAGAGATCAGATCAGGGACAAAAGGAAGAATACCGGTATTTTGCCCTTTATCTGAACTCACAATATATAAAGGGAAATTTTTTAAAGCAGCAAGAGAAAATAATGGTAATTAACAATATAAATGGAATTAATGATATATTTACTCCAGAGAAATCCGGAAAAAGTATACTTGAATGGGGAGGCTATATCGGCGCTGATGGCGGAGGATTTGAATTTATCAGGGAATCAGGGGGAAATATTCTGGAAAGCACCATCTTTATAAATAGCGGTAAGGCTGATTTTCAGCTGGGATTCCATAAGAAGCTAATGAGAAAAGGCGGTCCGGATGGGGTTATATCCTTAAATAATAATAAGCTGCCATATGTGATGTGCGGCATAAGTGATAGACTCGATTATATAAACGGCCTGTCATGTCAGTTAATATATTATCCAGTTATATTTTCCCCTGCTGATACAAAATCAAGCACTGTGGAACTAAGAATAGGATATGAAAAAGAGTACTTTAAATTGGGATACAGGACTATATATAGAGGGGGAGAGTTTGAAAACCGGCTTAAATTAAATTACTCTCTCACAAAAGGAATAGCCCTTTCCACCATCTGGGAAGAAAGGAATCATGAAGAGTATTATTATCTTGGTATAATTGTGAGGAAATAATTTGAGAAAGAAAGGTGTCTTATCAGTGAAATATAAATTTCCGTCTGTTTATTTGTTCTTTGGCATCTTTATTTTACTCCTGCCATTATCAGTTACAGGACATGATTATAATACAGATTGGAGTTATGAGAATGAATACTTTTCCATAACTGTACTATATTCAAATCCGTATATGCAGGAAGCTTTGCTTGGATTCAGGCTGAAGGACGGAATCAGCCGGTATAATTTTTCTTATAAGCTGTCAGAATTCAGTAAAGATATCCCCCGATTGTTAGTAAAGGAAGAGGGCGGCTATAAACCATTTAAAGGGCTGGATATAGCTCTTGACACACAGAAGAGAGAAGAAATCATATCCTTGAAGTTTGCAGAAGGCTTACAGTACAGAAGCGGGATCTATTCCCTGACTCTGCGGCCTGTGGAGGATTCAGGTACACTTCCTGCTATAAACCTCAATCTTTATCACTCCCGGTATGCTGAAATACTGCTGGAGAAAAGGAATGTTCATTTTAATGTCAGTTCGGGTCCGGGAAGGTATGGTCTCGCGGAGCCTTTACATCTGGCAGTAAAGACCAATTATACTGGCTGGAATTTAAAGGTCTTCAGTTCTCTTATATTCCCGGGAGAAAATATAGATGTATATATAGCCTGTAATGGTGCCAGTGCTGTACCAATTGAAAAGGGAGGTACTGTAATTGAAAAAGATTCAGAAAGCATGAATAAGATTTATCTGCTTGAATTGTTTATTGAGACAGATAATATGATTAAAGCCGGTGAATACTCCGGCGGCACTATAGTATTCAGCCTGGAATAGAGAGTTCTCTATTGATTAGAGCTCATATAGGCAGATAATAAACATAGAAGGGAGTGAGGGGAGAAAGGTACAGGGTAATTTTACCGGGTACAGGGTTGGCAGAAAGGTAAAAAAATAAAAAAACAGGAGGTAAAGATTTATGAAAAAGCTAAGTGTTTTGGGATTGGTTTTAATCATGGTTTTTGGTTTAAGTGTCCTTTCTTTTGCAGCTCAAGGTTCATTGGAGAATGGTGCGGTGGTAAGTGATAGCATTGGTGTAAGTGCAACAGTAGGGAAATATGCACAGATATTGACTGGAGATACATCTGTTGACTTTGTGCTCCTCGGTGCAGCAGGCGAAACAGCTGAAGATAATGAAAACTTCTTTACAGTTGAATCAAACTGCCTGATTGATCTTACCTTCAGTGCAGACCCATTAACGAATTTTGTTGATTATATTAAAGTTGTGTATGAATTGTTCCAGGGTGAAGATCTGCTTCTTACTTATGGAACAGATGCTGAAGGCCTTGCTGATGACCCTCAGACACTTATTCAAATTCAGGATTATAAAGACGGTATAGTTACTTATAATATAGCTGCCCTTGCTGAGTTGGGATCAATTTCCGATCAGGCTGCAGGAGATTATAATGCGACCATTTACCTGACCGTTGCAGCATCTGATAGTATATATGTTACTTCCTTACGATAAACTGATATTGGCTGATTATCCTTTGAAAGGTGGTGCCTTTTGATGAAGAGAGCCTTAATTATACTGTCATTATTTATACTGGTATTGTCAATACCCGTTATGGCAGATAATCAGGGAACAATTGGTGCTATAGATGACACAATCGGGGTGGCAGCAAAGGTAGGAAAATATGCAGCCGTTGTCCCTCAAAAGCTGGAATGGGAGTACGGGGGCTGGAACATCCTCTGGTATGAGGTTGAGCCTGGAATGGATTTTGCCTTTTTCAGCGGCGATCCGGATGAGGAGAGCAGGATAAGGGATGCTAATTGTTTCCTGGTCGAAACAAATTGTCCGGTAATCGTAACATTTGATGGGACTCCATTGACAAATGTAGAAGACAATACAATAACCCTTCCGACGACATACTGGATCTGGGAGTCACTCGATGTTAACGATATTCCTCTGGTCACCGGTCTTTTTGGTGATCAATTATTACCCCCATATCAGTTAATACCAGTCTCAGAAATAGGTTATATTGGAGACAGCCAGGATATTCCGAAGGAAAATCTTGATTTCAGCTACCCCTTTGGTAACTTCCTGGATACCCTGCTGGAACTGGTAGCAGGTGAGATCTGGCCCACTCCTGATAAAGTTGCCAGTTCCAGGTCCTATGACGGAATAAAAGAAAAGGGTGTTTACGCCTTCCAGTTGTTTGGATTTGCGGGGATGAGGGATAATATATCTGACGTTAAGGCAGGAGACTATGTAGGTGAAATAAGGCTTACAGTTGCTGTTAATGATTAAAGAGAGTAGACCGGCTGCTGAAACACTTCAGCAGCCGTTTATTGATATGTCCCGGAGGAAAAAAGAATTGTAAAGGAGGGCTGGATTTGAAAAACTTTTTATCAGGATTTATATTACTTATCCTTTTTTTATTAATATATACTTCAGTCATGGCAATAGGTGTACAACCTCTTACCCTTGATTTTCAGATGAAACCAGGGGAGACAGAGGAATTCAGTATTATTCTCAGCACTTCCGGTGTAGAGGAGAAAGTTAATCTTTCAATATATCAATCTTTTCAGGACTATACAGGGAATCTGAGTTACCGGAAAGCTGATCCTGAATCCTTTCCCCAGACGAACTGGATAAAGCTGGAAGATAGTAGGGGTACGGTATTACGGCAAGGCGAAGTAAAAATAAATGGTACTATTACGGTGCTTTTCGGGACACCTGGAGGTTCCTATACAATAATCCTGATGGTGGAACCGGAACCGGCCAGACCCGATCTGGGAGTAACTTTGCTGGTAAGATATGCTGTCCGGATTATAGTAAGAGTTGATGGCCCCGGATTAAGAGAACAGGGGGAAATCCAGTTTCTGGACTTACAGAAAGATGAGAACGGCAGACAGCTGATAACAGTCATGGTTAAAAATACATCACAACTGGATTATCCGGGAAAAGTGGAAGTAACTATCAGGAACAAAGAACGCAGTTTACTGGAAAGACTAAGCTTGCGGACAATCTCTGCCAGGAATTCAGAGCAGGACAGGATAAGAATATACCCCGGTGCAGAACTTTTGTTTATGGGAAGGCCTGAAAATTATTTATTTCCAGGCGAATATGAGCTCAGGGCTTTCTTCGAGTATGGGGAGAGAGGGAGAAAGACAATGAGCAGGGAAATTACTATTTTCACCGGAGAGTTTACTGAACCAGAACCTCCTGAAGGTAATTATTTAAGGCTAAAACCAGAAAAACTGATTAGTTTCCTTGATCCCGGACAGAGAGATACTATGACACTGGAGATAAGGAGTATTCACGATAAGAGTATTTATCTGCTGACAGATATTTGTGAGATAGAACCTGATTTCCAATATTCACTTATACCATGGATGAATTTTTTGAATGTAGGCAGACTGACAAAACTGGAGCCTCATCAGCTGAATCGTTCCTTATTTGTAATACAGTTGCCCGTAGATATTACTCCTGCTGCTTATTATGCTCTTCTGGAAATCAAGGTTTATGCTGATGAATCCATGACAGAACTACTGGAAGAAAAAAGAATCCCGGTTATCAGTGTTGTGGGGGAAGAAAAAACATTTAATATGGAGGAAATTATGAATCAATATTGAAATAAATAATATAAGGAATAAAATGTAAATAAAAGACAAAAGTTCAAAAGGCACAGGGTAACCCGGGTTTAATAATTATGCAGGAAGGGGTTGTCATTACTATGTTCAGTGATCCTATATTAAAAATATTCTTTTTTGGGGGTTTTAGAATATTGGTTAATGATATCCCGATGAACCTGGACAGCTGGAAATCAAAAAAGGCCCTGGAATTATTGAAATATCTGCTTTACAGGAAGGGGAAAAAAATATCAAAAGAGCAACTACTGGAATTATTATGGCCGGACAGCAGCAACTTACACAACCTGCATACAGTTATTTATTACATAAGAAAAAAACTAAGAGAAATTACCGGTAATAAGACAGCTGCCTTTATCCAGTATAGTCAGGGAAATTATTATTTTGATGAAAATACCATCAAATGGATAGATTGTTTTGAGCTTGAAGAATTATTCAGGATAGGAGCTGAAATAGAGAAGACCAACCCTGAGCGGGCTTTGCAGGAGTATAGGAAAGCCCTCAGTATTTACACTGACCATTTTCTTGCTGATGACATTTATCATGACTGGACCATGAATATCCGCCAGCACTATATGGATCTGGTTTCCCGGATCATTATCCGGGCAGTTAATATTCTGAGTGCCTGTGGCGATGATAGTGAGGCTATTAATATCTGTAAAAATAGTTTGAAATATAATTTTAACAATGAAGAGATTTATTATAATTTAATAAAACTACTGATTAGAAACGGAGAATTGTTGGCGGCTACAGAGTTTTACCAGGATTATAGCCGCTTTGTCTCTGAGGAATATGATATGGAGCTCAGCAGCAGGTTTTATGAGCTCTTTGAAGAAAATAATATTTATATAAAGGAAGATAATGGGTTTCAATATAATGATGAAATAAGCAGTGAGCCTTTTCTCTGTGATAAAAGGCTCTTTAGCTTATTGTATAAGTTAGCAGTAAAGAGAGTAAAGAGATATGGAGAATACTTTTCAATAATATACATCAGGATTAATGGAAATACTGTCAGGGAAATAAAGCAGTATCTAATACATATCTGCAGGAAAAGGCTGAGGGAAGGTGACCTTATCTGTCACTGGAGTAAAAAAAGCCTGATGCTGTATTTGCATATGGTAGACAAAGATGAAAGTTATCAGGTCAAAGAAAGGCTCCTGGGCACCATATCCAGGAATCTTATCGAAAAACTATTTATCAAAATAATTACAGTAAATGCGAACTTTATTGAAACCGGTTCTTGTGTTTTTCTGGCTGATATGATAAAATAAAATATGCGTAAAAATTATCCTGGGTAATGGTATTTCTGGAGGTGAACAAAATGTTGGTAGCACTCAAAGTGTTGCATCTAATAGTAGCTCTGGCTGTTATTGCAGGGGTATTACTCCAGTCCGGAAAGAGTGCAGGACTTTCGGGCGCAATTGATGGTGGTGCAACTCAGATCTTTGGAAAGAAAAAGGGTTTAGAAGAAAAAATAAGTCGCTATACCACTATTGCTGCAGTTATATTTATGATTACATCACTCCTTCTCGGCTTTTTTAAGTAAAAATATTGAGCTCTAAACCCTCTGGGAATTTTTTCCTTGGGGGTTTTTGAATTATTGACATAGATATTTTTATTCTTGACAGGAAAAAGAGTACTGGAAAGGGGTACTTTATAATGACCAGAGAGGAAGCATTGGAACTAGTAAAAAAGAATTTGAAGCAGAAAAACCTGATAAAACACTGTCTGGCAGTTGAAGCCGTCATGAGGGAATTAGCCAGGTATTTTGGAGAAGATGAAGAGAAGTGGGCACTGGCCGGGTTATTACATGATATTGATTATGCAGAAACACTTAATGACCCCGAAAAACATGGTTTGCTGGGAGCAGAAATATTGGAAAAGATGGGTGTAGATGAAGAAATTGTTTATGCTGTAAAGGCACATAACCATGTTCACGGATTAGCCAGAAAGAAAATGATAGATAAAGCTATATATGCCAGTGATCCTGTTACCGGCCTGATTGTTGCTGCAGCACTGATTCATCCAGACAAAAAGTTATCTTCAATAGATAAGGATTTTGTATTGAAGAGATATGCTGAGAAGTCATTTGCCCGGGGAGCCAACCGGGAAACTATTGCCTCCTGTAAGGAGATGGGTATAGATCTGGGAGAATTTGTTGCTCTTTCTCTTAAAGCCATGCAGGGAATAGCAGAAGAGCTGGGTTTATAATAATATTTGTATGACGGCATATAATATACTTGTATAACTGGATTACATATATGTTCCATTGAATGATAACGGGAAAGAGTGGTGTGAATGAGCGCAAAAGAATTACTACTGGATTTTATGAGAAATAAGGCGTACAGGCCTTTAACAGAAAAGGAATTAATGAAAGAATTTAATGTTCCCAGAGACCAACGCCCTATTATGTCAAAACTTCTTGATAACCTTGTAAAAGAAGGGGTTATTTATAAAAATAGCAGCGGACGTTACGGAATACCTGAAAAGATGGATTTATTACTTGGGCGTATTGAAGGGAATTCTAAAGGATTTGGCTTTTTAATCCCTGAAGACCCTGAAGAAAGCGATGTCTTTATCAGCCGTGAAAACTTGAATGGGGCCATGCATAATGATAAGGTGTTTGTCCGGATCCTGACCGGTAAGAAGCGTAAGCAGCGGGAAGGTGAAGTAGTAAAGATTCTGGAAAGGGCTAACAGGCGTATTGTAGGTAATTTTGAAGAAAGTGAATTCTTTGGTTTTGTGGTCCCGGATAATAAACGTATATTTTATGATCTCTTTATTCCAAAGGAAGCCATGAATGGTGCCAGGCATAATCAAAAGGTTGTTGCAGAGATAACAAGCTGGCCTGATAATAAAAGGAATCCAGAAGGCAAGATTATTGAGGTACTCGGAGATAAAGATGCTCCAGGTGTAGATATTGAGGCAATTATCCGTCAACTGGAATTGCCTCAGGAATTTCCTGCAGAGGTTGAGGGGGAACTGGAAAGAATACCGGATGCGGTCCTGGAAGAAGAGACAGCAGACCGGAGAGATTTGCGGGAGATGCCCATGGTTACCATAGATGGAGAAGATGCGAAAGACCTTGATGATGCGGTTTCGATTGAAGACCTGGGTGATGGCAGATTACGCCTTGGAGTACATATTGCAGATGTTTCACATTATGTGAAGGAGGATTCAGCCCTGGACAGGGAAGCCCTGGAAAGAGGGACGAGTATCTATCTGGTAGACAGGGTAATACCGATGCTTCCTACCAAATTATCAAATGGTATTTGCAGCCTTAATCCAGGGGAAGAACGTCTGGCTCTGTCAGTTTTTATCACTTATCAGTTATCACCACTGAAAATTCTGGAATATGAGATTTTTCCTTCTGTAATAAAATCAAAATATCGTCTTACGTACAGTGAGGTTAAGGAGATTCTGGTCAATGATAATCAAGAGCTAATCAGTAAATATAAGGATTTTGTTCCCTATCTAAAATTAATGAACCAGCTGCGGGAAAAGTTACGAAAAGACCGTTATGAAAAAGGAAGTATAAACTTTGAACTTCCAGAAGTGAAAGTGATTCTGGATGAGGAAGGGAAACCCCTGGAAATAAAAGAAAGAGAGCATGGTATTGCAGAACAGCTTATAGAGGAGTTCATGATTGCTGCAAACAGGATAGTATCAGAAGATATGAGCTGGAAAGGTCTTCCTTTTATTTACCGGGTTCATGACCGTCCGGATCCGGACCGTTTACAGGAGTTTAATGAGTTTATACACAATTTTGGCTACCATTTGAAAGGGATACAGAATGAAGTTCATCCCAGGGAATTACAGGAGCTGCTTGATAGAGTTGAAGGAACACCGGAAGAAAGGATAATAAACAACCTCTTGTTGCGTTCAATGAAAAAGGCTGTTTATACTCCTGGAAATATAGGTCATTTTGGCCTGGGTATAGAGTATTATAGCCATTTTACTGCACCAATCAGAAGATATCCGGATCTGATGATCCACCGGATTATTAAAGAAGCCTTAAAAAGCGGGACATTGCCTGAAAAAAGGATAAAATTGCTTGAAAAAAGGTTGAATCATATTGCTGAACACTGTTCTTTACAGGAAAGAAGGGCAGAAGAAGCAGAGCGTGACTCGGTGGAATTAAAGAAACTGGAATACATGATGGATAAGATTGGTCAGGAGTTTGATGGAATAATAAGCGGTATTATGAATTTCGGCCTGTTTGTAGAGCTTGATAATACTGTAGAGGGTCTGGTGCATGTGGAAGATTTGAAAGATGATTATTATAATTATCATGAAAAACAGCATTGTCTGATAGGAGAAAACACTGGAAAGGTTTATCGTTTCGGCGAGCAGGTAAGGGTAAGGGTTGACAGAATAAATCTTGATGAAAGAGAGATTAACTTTATTCTTGTAGATTGATATTGGAGGCAGTGTTATGGCAAAGGAAGAGATTCGGGTAATTGCACGTAATAGGAAAGCAAGACATGATTTTCATATAGAAGAAACATATGAAGCAGGTATTGTCTTAAAAGGGACCGAAATAAAATCTATCAGGCAGGGGAAAGTAAACCTGAAGGATAGTTTTGCCATGATTGAAAAGGGAGAGGTATTTCTCTATAATATGCATATCAGCCCATATTCTCATGGGAATAGAGAAAATCATGATCCTGAAAGGAAAAGAAAGCTCCTTCTAAACAAGAAAGAAATAAGGAGCTTAATTGGGAAAATAAAAATGAAGGGGTATACACTGGTTCCTTTGAGTATTTATATCAAGAGGAATCTGGCAAAAGTAGAATTAGCCCTGGCCAGAGGTAAAAAGCTTATGGATAAAAGGGAAGATATTGCCAGGAAAACTGCTGAAAGAGAGATCAAGAGGGCCTTTAAAGAAGGTCAAAGATATTAACACTAATCCTTTTTTGTGATATAATTGTGAGTATAAAAACCTGGATGAGTTTTATTTTAAAATACCTGTATTAGAGTAGCAGAGTAGAGTATCAGGGAATTCTTAAAAAGTATCTTAGTAGTAAAGGAGAGGATTCGATGTTTAAAAAAATGGAAATTGAGAATGTAAAAGAGCCAAATCTTTTTGAGGAGATATTCAGGTATGATTGGGTACCTGTCATGCAATTTGAGGAAGATGCAGTGGAGATAAACAGACCTGAAGAGATCTGGATTACTGATACAACCTTCCGTGACGGACAGCAGGCCCGTGCGCCTTATGAAGTGGAGCAGATAGTTCAGTTATACAAGTATCTTCACGAATTGGGCGGTAAAAAAGGTGTTATCCGGCAATCTGAGTTTTTTATCTATAGTAACCGCGATAGAGAGGCAGTTTTGCGTTGTCTTGAACTGGGATATGAATACCCGCAGGTAACCAGCTGGATCAGGGCTGTTAAGGATGACTTTAAGCTGGTTAAAGAGCTCGGTTTAAAGGAAACCGGGATACTGACATCAGCCTCTGATTACCACATATACCTTAAACTTGGTCTTGAACGTAAAAAGGCTGCAGAAAACTATCTGGAAATTGTTGATGCTGCTCTGGAGGAAGGGATTGTACCCCGCTGTCATCTGGAGGATATCACCAGGGCTGATTTCTATGGATTTGTTATTCCTTTTGTGCAAAAATTAATGGAGAGATCTGAAGAAAGCGGTATCCCGATAAAGATCAGGGCCTGCGATACTCTGGGCCTGGGCCTTCCTTATGCAAATGCATCTCTGCCCCGATCAATACCGCGGATATTTGAGGCTTTGCATAAAGAAGCAGGAGTACCTCATGCCCAGCTGGAATGGCATGGCCATAATGATTTTCACAAGGTGCTGATCAATGGTACTACTGCCTGGTTATATAATTGTTCTGCAGTAAACGGGACCCTCCTGGGCTGGGGTGAGAGGACAGGTAATCCTCCCATTGAAGGACTTATATTTGACTATATTGCCCTGAATGGGGGGGATCCTGAAGCATTGGGTATTGATACAAGGGTTATCACCGAGATAGCTCAATACTATCAGGTTGAGCTTGGTGACTGGATACCGGGAAATTATCCCTTTGTGGGAGAATATTTTAATTCCACCAGGGCCGGTATTCATGCTGATGGAGTAATTAAAAATGAAAGGATTTACAGTATTTTTGATACAGGCAAGTTGCTGAACAGGCCGCTGACTGTTTCCATTACTGATAAATCAGGAGCAGCCGGAATCGCTTTGTGGCTCAATAATTATTTCAATCTAAAGGGAGAAAGAGCTTTAGACAAGAGACATCCTGGTGTACAGGGTATATACAAATGGGTTATGGAACAATATGATAACAAAAGGGTTTCCAGTATCTCTACAGAAGAAATGATTTCACAGGCCAAGAAGCAATTGCCATTCCTCTTCCATTCTGATCTTGACGGTTTACGGAAAAAAGCCAGGAGATTATCAACAATACTTATTGATAGCCTGCTGGAAGAAAATCCTGAAATAAAGACTATGGATAATAAAATAGTTAAGCCTATATTAATAAAATTTATGGATGAGTCAGCTTTTGCCAAGTTAATTTATCTCGTTGATATGGACGGTTATATGGCTACAGATTATGTCTGCCAGAAAGAAGATCTGGAAAAGTACAGAAGCAAGTTTGGAGATGACAATTTCTCTGACCGTCTATGGTTTACGGAAGCGGTCCGTACCGGGAAAACGACCGTATCCAGATTTTTCATCTCAAGGATTATTGATGAGTTGTGTATTACCGTATCCAAACCCATCTATGATGATTCGGGTAAAATGTTAGGGGTATTGGGAATAGATATCAATTTTGATAATTTGATCAATCTTTCTGAGACTGATCTTTGATATTTGACAACTGGTTTCTCCCGGGTTATAATATATTTGCACAGTATATTTCCGGGGGTGTTCCGGTTTCGCCTGTATATGGATTGCTTCAGTAGCAGGTCGAGGACTCCTTTCACTCGTAAAACACTGGAAATTAAAATTATCTGCAAACGATAACAATTACGCTTTAGCAGCTGCGTAAGCATGCTAAACGCTCGGCTGTGCTTTTGTCTGCAGGGCCGGTTGGGTGTCATAAATGGCAGACTACCAATTATCTGATGACTGTAGGATATTTGGGAATTTAACAGTCTAGTAATACTGGACCCTGTCTGTTGGGGACGGTATTATTAAATAAAAAAACAGACTACATCCGTAGAAGCTGGGGTATGAAATATGCAGTACGCGGGTTCGAATCCCGCCACCTCCACCAAAAAAAGTAAAAACGAACAATTAAACTGATAATATAAAATGCACTGAATTGAAGGCTGGTTAAAAGCTGATAAAGTCAGTGCTTTTTTTGTATATCCTTAGATGATGATTCACCACTTAATAACTCATCTCTGCAAAATATACTATATATTGCCACGCAAACAAAGCTGTGCTATAATTATACAAGAACTATTGTCCGAGAGTCATGATAATATCAAGGGGAGTGCTGATGGAAATACAGAAAGGAATAGCCTATTGCGGCCTGGTATGTGCTCTCTGTAGTCAAAATGATAATTGTGTTGGATGTCGAAATGAAGGCTGTAAAGAAAGAGACAGTTGTAAAAACCTTCAATGCTGTAAAGCGAAAAATATAGAGGGATGTTGGGAGTGTGAAGCATTTCCCTGTAAGGGGACTATACTGGATAATATAAGAGTAAGGGTTTTTGCTAAATTCGTGAGACAATATAATCCAGAATTTCTTTTGAGATGTCTGGAAAATAATGAAAAGAACGGGATCCTATATCATTATCCAGGCAAATTGAACGGTGATTATGATGTATTTAATAATGAAGATGATATTATTGAACTGATTTTAAAAGGCAGATAAATATGGATAATAAAGTTATTGGAGGTTGTCCATGAAAAAACAACTATCTGAAATGACTTTAGAAGAACTGTGGCAGCTGTTTCCAATCATATTACGGGAGTATAATCCGGAATATAAAGAATGGTATTTACAGGAAGAAGAGAATATAAAAAAAGTATTAGTTGAGAATGAGATTAAGCGAATTAGTCATATTGGAAGTACTGCAGTAGAGGGTTTAGTTGCAAAACCGATAGTCGATATACTGTTGGAGATTAATGAAAATTGTGTTATTGAGAATATAAAAGAAAAGTTAAAAGAGGCAGGCTGGATACTGATGTCAACTCAAAGCAGCCCGGATTTTAAGATGGTCTTTAATAAAGGCTATACTCCAGATGGATTTGCTGATAAGGTATTTCATCTTCATGTTCGTTTTTCAGGGGATTGGGGTGAACTGTATTTCAGGGACTATCTTCAAAGCCACAAAGAAGTTGCCAGAGAATACGGAGAACTGAAGCAAAGGTTACAACAGGAATATAAGCATAATAGAGACGGGTATACAGAGGCGAAGACTGAATTTATAAATAAATGGACAAAAGAGGCAAGGAAGGTCTTTGCCAATAGATATACACCATGAATTAGTCGGGTTAAGGATAAATGGAGTATTAATATTGAAAGGAGTAGATTATGAGAAAAATTAAAATAAAGAAAGATGTCTGGCCATTAATTGAATCTGTAATTATTATAGGCACAGAGACAGAGGATCAACGACCTAATTTTCTTACCTGTTCATGGCATAGCCGTGTTAACCAGAAACCGCCGCAGTGGGGAATAACAATTGATCATAGACGTTATTCATTGGATTGCATTAAGCGGAATATGACTTTTAGTATTAACTATCCGGGACCAGAACTCGTAAAAGAAACAGATTATTGTGGGATTTATTCAGGAAAAAATATAGATAAGGGTTCATTGTTTACTATTTTTCATGGAACCCTCAGTGGTGCTCCGATGATAGAAGAATGTATGTTAAATATAGAGCTTGAGGTGAAGAGGATCATAGAACTTGAAAGTGACAGTCTCATTATCGGTGAGATAGTTAATGCCTATTCAGATGAGCGCTATATTATTGATGACCGTATAAACTCTGAGCATGCAGAATCGTTTTTTCTCAGCTATCCAGATTTCAACTATTATACAATACACAGACATATAGGTAAAGCCTGGCAAATTGGCAGAAAGGTAAAATAAAACAGTCATAGTCAAGTATTCGTAATAAAGCAGGTATATTTTTTTTAATGTCATGGGTTCTTGTTGTTGCAATCATGGCTGTAATTGTTTTTGCTGTTTCTGTTTTTTTACTTGTTGTGTCCTATAACATAACAAAATCGCTTTATTTATAGAAAATAGTTTTAGGAGATGAAAAGTAATGAAGAAGAAAACGATATTCTGTGTTTTTTTACTTTTTTTATTGTGTATTAGCAATTGTACTGCAAAGGAAGACCAGCAAAGGATTGAATATATACAATGGTATACAGACTGGGGACAGATGGATGTTTATGAAATAAAACACTATGATGAAAAAGGATTACTTACAGGTCACCTTGCTATATTGAATGATGAGATAGTTGAAAGCTCTTTTTTCTTGTATTCTGGAGATAAGGTTATTTCCTATGATATTGAAGGGAAGATAAATTCTATTACTGAAACAGCCGGAAATAAAAAAACTCATTATTATTATTTTAATGGCAATCCTGTCTGGAGGACAGAATGTATTTACACAAACAATAAAAACAGATACATACATTATCATTCTGGAAATATGATTGATACAATGTATGATGAAATTGTTGTTGAAGAAAATAAAAGACTAACAAGATGGCTCAATCCGGAAAACGAAGAGGTAATCCGTGAAGAAATGACTATAGAAAGATATGATGAAAATGATTTATTGGTTTATGAAGAAAATCTAAAGTATGAGAGTGATGGTATGGTCTCCATAATTAAAGAATATAGTTATGATATATCTTTTGATGAAAGAGGCCGCCCGGTTGTGATTAATCGGTTTATCCTGGAAAACGACAGAAAGAGGCTTGTGTATATACTTAATATAAAATACCCTGAATAAAAGGAATACCTGTAAGAGAGGAAAAAGATTATGAAAAATGATAATTACATAATCCCCTACGAAAGGAGGGAGCAGGCATGATTTTTTTTAGAAAGGCCGTCATGGATGATTATGATCAGGTATTGATGCTGAAACAACAGGTTCATTCTCTTCATGTAACAGCCTGTCCTGAATTCTATAAAGATCTTGATAAAGCATTTTCAAAGGAGAAATTTGTAGAGGATTTGAATAATGACAGGCTTGATATTTATGTGCTGGTAAAGGAGGATCATGGACTATTGGGTTATGCCTATGTTAATAAAATAATCATAAGTAATCATCCTGTCATCACAAACCAGAAAGTATTTTTTATTGAAGACTTCTGTATTGATGAGAAATATAGAGGAAAAGGTTTTGGAAAGGAATTATTCAAAAGGCTTGAGGAATCAGCCAGGACTGAAGGATTTACCTCAATTGAACTGGATGTATGGGATTTTAATGAGACTGCAAAAAATTTTTATGAAAAAACAGGTATGGAATGTATCAGGCATAGAATGAGAAAAACTCTTTGAGAAATTATCTATCTGGATAAAAAAGTCTTGCTTTGCCGCTGGATATAATTTGTAAATTAACTGAGGAGGTTAATATGAAAAGAAGTATTCTTTTTACAATGTCTTTACTACTACTGTTTTTGTTACTGGTCTGTTCGGTAAGTTCAATTAGCCAGACCATTGATCCAAGACTTGAGGATTTAAATGATTTTTGCAAGACGCTTGAAAAAAGACATAAAAATCTGTTTGCCAGGATATCAAAAAGAGAATTTGAAATGGAAAAACAGAAAATTACTGAAAAAATTCCTGAAATGAGTGATAGTGAATTCTACTATTCTCTAAAACACCTTTTATCTCTGGTGGGTGATGCGCATACTACTCTAGCTTTTAGTGATTCTCAATATAAACATTTAAGTGCTCTGGGTTTTGCCATCGCAAAATTCAATGACAACTGGCACTTAATGATACTGGAAAAAGAGAATGAAAAGTATTTGGGTTCAAAATTAATTGCCATAAATGATGTGGATATTAGTGAAGTATATAATCGTGCCAAAGGAATTATGAGTTATGAGAATGAAGTCTGGGCAGAAAACAACTTTTCAAACACCATTAATTTTAGAGAAGCGCTGGAATACCTGGGCATTGTTGAAAAAGGCGGTCCTATTGTATTAAAGGTTGAAGACAGCAGCGGGAACAGGGAGCTGCTTGAAATAAAATCCATGAATGAAGAGGAAATCATGAATGCCCAGTTTTCATATCTTGTTCAGCATAATACTCCCAAAACTGTCCTGCGTGGTTATTATAGTGCTATGGAGATTAACAAAAATGCTTATTATATACAATATAATAGTTGCCAGGAGGCACCGGATTTGCCCATGAAAGAGTTTATTTCTTTTGTCAGTGAGGTAATTAAAGAGAATTATTATAAAAAAGTAATTATTGATCTGAGATACAACTCAGGAGGGAATTCCAGTATATTTGAACCCATGATTTCAGAGCTTTCAAAACTCCAGAAGAAAAAAGATTTTACCGTATATACGATTATAGGCAGGAATACCTTTTCATCAGCAATCATTAATGCAATACAGATTGATGATAAACTGAACAATGTATTTGTAGGGACACCAACTGGAGGGAATGTAAATGGTTATGGTGAGATAAAAAGTTTTAACCTTAAAAATACCCCTATTACAGTATTGTATTCAACAAAGTATTTTGAATTGATAAAAGGGTATGAAAAAGATTCCCTTTATCCGGATATTTTTGTTGAGCAAAGTTTTGAGGACTATTTGAATGGTGTTGATACTGTAGTGGAAATGATTTTACAAATAGAAGATTGAATAAGCAGAGATGTAAGATTATGCATTATTGGCACAAGGGTGCTTTTATCAGGCCGCTTATGCTATAATAGAATAGATAAGGATAGCAGGAGGTGTTTCAAAGCTTGTTCAGTACTATAATATGGGATTTTGACGGGACATTATTTGATACATATCCGCCACAGATTACCATCATATAGGATATTGTAAAGGAAAACACCGGCCAGGCCATATCGACAGGCTATATCTATAGCTTAACACAGGAAAGTCTGGGCTATACTTTTGAGACGATTTCTAAAGAATATAATCTAAAATTAGATGATTTTACCAACAGGTTCAGGAAAAGATATTTTGAAATCCCTCCTGAGAAACAGGGACCAATGCCTTATGCCGTGGATATATGCAGAAAGATAGCAAGCAAAAATGGTAAAAATTTTATAAACACCCACAGAGATAAAACAAGCCTATTCAAATTACTGTGCCATTACAGGATGACGGATTTGTTTGAAGAGATAATTACACAGGATCAGGTTTTCCAAGAAAACCTGCTCCTGTGTCTTTCATCTTTCTTATAAAAAAATATAATTTATCATTGACGGAAACACTGGCTGTAGGAGATAGAAAACTCGATATAGAAGCTGCAAAAAGGGCAGGAATAAAGACATTTCATTTACATAATGAATGTGAAAATTATATTAAAATAAGTGACTACCATGGAAGCAGCCTGAAAGACCTTCTGGAACTTATATAAAAGTATTTCAGGAAGCTGTCAAGGGATATCAATTTAGGGAGACAGGCTTATGGAATTTATCAGGGAATCCAGTGAAGCGGAAATGGTTGCAGTTTTTTTAAGAGCAGAGTTTTATTCTGAACGTTTTGCAGATGATATAAAAAAAATATTAACAAAACATGGAATTGATCCATCTCTTATAACTGAGCCGGATATACATGATAGTGATGAAAATAATATCAGGGAATGGATACTGGGTGAATATAGGGGATACAAAAGAAACCGAGGTCTATTTATAGATTTCCCGGCTATCAGCAGATGGGACCTGGTTTTATTGTCGAGAGAAGATCTTGAGAGAATAAAATATATAAATTACTCCTACTGGAATGAAATATCAAATGGAACAGGACTGGCCAGAGAAGCAGTGAAAAATATAAGAAAAGGTATTTGTGTCTATAATGTAAAAAATGACGGTTTTTTAGAGCAGCGGGGGAATTATTATCAGGTAAAGTGTTTCCGCCGATGATTATATTATTTGAATATGAAGAAAAAAATCTAATCCTTCTGGAGGGACATGTACGGTTAACAGCATATATGCTTGAACCGGATGCTGTATCAAAAGGGGTGGAGGCCATCGTCGGGTATACTTCATTTGGAGGGGGGCAAAGAAAAAGAAAGAATAATATCAAAATCTATGAATTATACTAATAATATCAGCAGATACTTGCAAAAATAGGTTCCTGAATTAATTAAAACAAGGAGAGATATATGTTCTGTAAGAAGATATTATTAAAGAGTTTCTTGCCGTTTTTTATAATGATATTATTTACATCCAGGATAACAGGGGAAGAATCCTTTCATCCCTGTGAGTGTTCTGAAGATAGAATAATAAAAATCAGCGAACCTTTTATGGAAGGGGAAGACATCAGATCATTACAAAAAAGACTTAGAGAGCTGGGGTATTATAACGGCCCCCTTGATGGAATTTATGGGTATTTAACTTATGAAGCTGTTAAAAACTTCCAGCAGGATTATGTCCTGAATGAAGATGGAATTGTCGATGCAAAAACCTGGGATATGCTGGCGAATCTGAATGAGTCTATACTGGCTTCCAGGAAAGGAAAAAGTCCTGACGGTGATCTGAGTATAGTGATAAATCTTTATTCCAGAACATTGTCTCTTTTTTCGGATGGAAAAGCATTTAAGACCTATCCGGTTACTATAGGTAAAAAGGACAGCCCTTCACCGGTTGGCGAGTGGAGAATTATAAATAAATATGAAAGGATCAGTGGAGGCCCTCTGGGAAGCCGCTGGATGGGGCTGGATGTTCCGTGGGGGGTATATGGAATTCATGGTACCAATAAGCCATGGGAAATCGGTACTGCAGCCAGTAAAGGATGTATAAGGCTTCACAATCAATATGTTGAAGAATTGTTTGACTGGGTAGAAATCGGTACTCCTGTGAAAATTATCGGTCCCAGGCCACAGGTAGTAATAAGCAGGATCATGAGAGAGGGGAGTATTGGTTATGATGTGATGGAATTGCAGGAGAGACTGAGGGAAAGAGGTTTTTATAATGGTTTTCTGGATGGGAGATATGGTACTCTGCTCACAACAGCAATTAAGGAACTTGAAACACAATATCAGTTGAAGGCAGATGGTATTGTCGATAAAAATATCCTTAATATACTTGAACTGGAATATAATCTGTAGCAATTGTTGCAATATTATGGAAAATTTGATAGAATATATATATATAATTTCTAATATTGGAGTTGAGAAAAGTATGGGACAGTTTGATTTGATGAAAATGAACTTTTCCAAATTGGAGAGGCTGCTTATATACAGGAATATTTTAAAAGATGATATTTTCAGTAAAGTCTTGTCTTTAATATTATCATTGAATAGATATATTAATCATGAACATAGTAATACTTATTATCAATTATGCCACGAACTGCTTACAATTGCAGAAGAAGAAGGCTTTCAGGGTGATTTATTACAATGTTATATTTTAAAACTAATAGCTACGGATGAAAACCCATTCTCTCTGGCCTGTGAAAAATATGGATTTAATGTTAATCCTGGTCTTTTCCAGGCAGCTATCCATGATCTTACTATTTTAAAAGAAATAATCCAGTTTACCCTGGCTGATATCGGTATAATTATTGGAGTTGGTGAATTGAGTTTTATAAGTCATTATTCTGCAACCAGTAAAAAAAGTAACAGCCCTTTAGACAATTATTATAGAGAATTAAAACAGACCTTTTTTAAGGAAAAGCCTGAACAAATTGTTGAAATGTTAGCTGATTTTTATTTTGTTGCTGGTAGCGGTTTATTATGTCAGTATTCTTCATTCAGGCTTGATGATAATCTGGAACTTGTAGGGGTAACTTCTCCCAATACAATAAAGTTTGATGATATTATTGGTTATGAAGACCAGAAGAAGAGGTTGATAGAAAATACGGAAACCTTTCTGAGAGGTCGGAAAGCCAATAATGTCCTTTTGTATGGCGATAGCGGTACTGGCAAATCATCTTCTATAAAGGCCCTGATCAATAAGTTTTATGATAAAGGTTTGCGGCTGATAGAAATAAAGAAAGAGGAGATAAAATATATTCCTTATTTACTGGAAAGACTGAATAAAAGGGGTCTGTATTTTATACTATATATGGATGATCTGTCTTTTGAGGATTTTGAAACAGAATACAAGTATTTGAAAGCAGTAATGGAAGGCGGAGTTGAGGAAAAACCGGATAATGTATTGTTTTATGCAACATCCAACAGAAAACATATAGTTAAAGAAAAATGGCAGGATAGGAATGAAGTAACTGAAATACATCAGGCAGACGGCCTGGAAGAAAAGCTGTCTTTATCTGAACGTTTTGGAATAACTATTACCTTTCTGTCGCCAGACCAAAAGGAATATCTGGAGATAGTGAAAAGACTGGCTGTTAAAAATAAGCTTTATATGCCTGAAGAGGAACTTGTCGACATGGCTCTGAAATGGGAGAAATGGCATCACGGCCGTTCAGGGAGAACTGCAAGACAATTTATTAATTATCTGTTGGGGAAAAATGTTTCCTGATTCAGATAAAGAGATGCCTGTGAACCGGGTAAATAATTCAAAAGCTGTCCCTGTCTTGATTACAGGGAACAGCTTTTTATTTATACTTAATACCTTAATAGTAACCAATTCCTCCAAGTACCAGAAGAATTAATATTAAAAAGATTATAAAGGAATAATTATCTCCATAATAACCTCCCATAAAAACAAATCACTCCTTTCCCTATTTTTACTATAGTATACGTATAGACTAATAATTTGTGAAAGCAAAAATACAGTAACAAAGATTTTATTTTTACGTATCATATAGAAAAGGGATTTGATGGGGGGGTGATATTATGAATGATGAGATGGGAAAAATTTCAGAGATGGATGTTAACAGCATGGATTTTCTCCTTTTTTTAATCCTAATACTACTGCTCATTGGAAATCAGAATACATTTAATTCCTATTTCCAGCTGTTTGATAAAGAAATTAATAGGCTGAATCAGATTCTGGGTGCCTTTAAAGCAACTGCAGAGGGTTTAAAAGGTGCGGTTTCTACTAAAATCGAATTCTAAGTATTTTAATCCACAGCATTATTTAAATTGCTGTGGTTAGTTTTTATAGCTTAAAAAATGATTATAAAAAGAGCTGTATGGATACAGCTCTCAATAAATTCCCTGATCAAATTATAATTCCCGGTATTCAAATTAAGGGTATTTTTCCTGATAATCATATAATAAGTCCAGTACTTCTCCAAAACGTTGAAAATGGACAATTTCTCTTTCCCGGAGGAAAGCGAGGGTGTCTATAACTGCCGGGTCTTCGGTCATATCAAGCAGATATTCGTAAACAGCCCGGGCTTTCTGCTCAGCAGCCATATTTTCTGTAATAGATGCTATAGGGTCCTCGTGTGAGGCAAAGAAAGCACTGGTAAAGGGATTGCCTGAAGAATCTTCCGGAAAATTGGCTCTTCCCCATTTTGCATAATGCGGGGCGAACCTTGTTTGCTTGATTACATCTGCCGGGACACCGGAAACTAATTTGTAGAGCAGTGTTCCGATTATTTCAAAATGGGCCAATTCTTCGGTCCCGATACTATTTAAAGTCGCCTTTGCCTCTGGAATGGGCATGGTATACATTTGTGATAAATATCTCAGTGAAGCTGACAATTCTCCATCCGGCCCGCCGAATTGAGTAGCAATCAGAGCTGCCAGATCAGGGTCTTTTCTTCGCACATCTGCAGGGAATTCTAAAAATTTCTTATATTCCCACATAAATTATTCCTCCTTTCAGGATCTATAATTGATTTCCCATGGCCATGGTTCATCAATCCAGTTCCATGGATAACCAGCATCAGGATAATTTGAATATAAAAGCCCATGGTTTCTCTGGTATTCATCAATCAGTCTATGATATCTTTCTGCATTTCTATTGTGCAGGTCCAGGACTTCCTGACAGTCCGGATGGGTATTTAGATATAATACTGTCTCCACATTAACAAAATTATGGGCCATAATGTCCATTAATAGCGGCAGGTTTAGCCGATAATCTTTTCTGGCCATAAAAACACCTCCTGAGTTCAGTAATTCCCTCTTGTTCCGGGACGGTAGGGCATATATAGTTCAGGAAAAAGCGTTCCACGTCTTAAGGCTTCTTCAGGCGGGAAAGCATTTTTAAAGGTTTGAAAAGGAACATAAGCATGGGCAAGCCTCATTCTGTTTCTTTCTGTTTCCGGTATTCTAAGGGTTTCTTCTGACATATCAAATCCCCCTTTTCGCTAATTATAATATATAGTATTTTTCAGCATAATTTTATGTGAATCGCATTGCGTATTGTTTGTTGTATCCATTATTCCATGTTATAATATTAATATAAAATAAAGGGAAAAAGTTCAGTTTAAAGTAAAGGGGGCAGTGAAGATTAAAATAGACAGAAATGTTTCATCAACAGCAAAAAGCCGCGAAAAGGAACTTAAGAAAACCCCTTCAGATTCGAGGGTAAAGCAGGAAAAGAGCATTCATTTTAAAGAAAAGCTCTCCGAGATTAATCAAAAGGAAATCAAGGAGAGGCTTGATAAATTATTCAGTATTGTTGAAGAACAGGGAAAAAAACTTCAAAAATCCCTTGATAAAAAAGATATGATTGAATATAAGAAGAGAGTAAAAGAATTCCTGAGGATACTGAATAGAGAATTTGTGAGAGCCAGACAGTCCTTCGGCTGGGATAGAAGAGGATACATGAAAACATATACTATAATAGAGAAGATAAATGTTAATTTAGAGGCCTTGCAGGAATTATTTCTGGAAGAACAGGCTGATGCCCTGGAAGTCTTAAAAAAGGTTGATGAGATCAGGGGCCTGTTGATGGATTTATATATCTAAACCGGGTTTGATGCAGGGAGTTCCAGTATCTCTACCAGGATCAGAGGTGAACGGCTGGCAGTTTCATAAAAATATTTGTTCAGGGCTTCATATACTTTCTTTTTTAGCAGGGAATTATCTTTTTGATTTCTTTGTTTCTGTCTTTCAATGGTATTAATAACCTGTTTTTTGGCCTTTTCAAGCAATTCTTCAGATTCCTTATTATATACAAAACCTCTTGAAATTAAGAGGGGGCTTTCAAGGAGTTCTCCAGTAGAATTCATTGCTATAATTACATTTACAAAACCATTTTCAGATAATCTCTTTCTGTCATTAAGGACTATAGCACCAGTATCACTTATCTGGTTTCCTTCTATATATAGCTCACCGGTTTCTATCTTTCCGCTTATTTGTCCTGTGTCTCCATTAAATTTAATCATGTCTCCATTAAGGGCAATCAGGATATTCTCAACAGGTATTCCAACCTGTTGAGCTATACGGGCATGATGATAGAGGTGTCTGAATTCTCCATGGACAGGTATAAGATATTTTGGTTTTGTCAAATTGATCATTAGTTTTATTTCTTCCTGGCAGGCATGACCAGAGGCATGTATATCCAGCATTCCGTTATAGATAACTTCTGCCCCAAGGCTGTATAATTGATTGATTGTATCACCGATGGCTTTTTCATTACCGGGAATAGGACTGGAGGAAAGATAGACAGTATCACCGGGAATTATTGAT